>JBCCUO010000188.1:0-6894 GCA_039196805.1 Planctomycetota bacterium
CCTGGGTCTCCCGGCCGTTTTGGTCGAACAGCGTCAGGCCATTGCTCCCCTCGGAAACGATCATACCCGAAAGAACTTGACCATCGACCATCAGCACGGTGTATCGAAGGTATTGAGGATTGACCTCGCGATTCGGGTCCAGCACGTTGACCAATAGCGAGGGGCCGCCTCGGACTGCAAAAGCAGCCAAGTTGGGGCCTCGCTCTTGGCCCTCATCACCGAACCGATGGCAACTTGAGCAGACGCGTCGAAAGACTTTGCGTCCGGGTCTTGGGTCGCCTGATCGCGTCAGTGCTTCTTGATAGTCGGCAATGACCTGCTGCCTGGGGACCGCTTGATTCCGTCGCAAAACCGCCTGAGCGAACTCGCGAACTCTTTGATCCCGCGACTTCGCAGCGTCCGCCCAGTCAGCTCGCGTGATCTCCATCTCGGCGATATCTCCCGCTTCGATTAAATCAATGATTGATTCGCGACCCACCGAATAGACCCACAATCGTTGGATCACCTCGCGACGCAGACTGGGAACCAGTTGAGGCCACGCATCCAGAACCCTACGTATTGAATCCTTGGTACTCCGCGATGAGAGTGTGGTGACGACGGCCTGCTGGACGGGCAGCGGAGCATTTCCACCCAGCAGCCTAGAAAGGTCCGAATCACTCCGGTCCGTTGGCCCCTGTCCAAGGGCATGAATGGCCAAGACCCTTTCGTCAGATGGTTTGTGGTCGTCGACAGCGAACCGAAGCAGTTGAGTTTCCAGACGAAGCACCAGAGCCTCAAGGGATTCTCGCGACTTTGCCGGAAGTTGGGTGACAGCTGCCGGCCAAGTCTTGCCGGCCCCCGACAGCAACGTTCCGATCAGCGGCAACGCTTGGGAAGCCGGACGCACCGGCGCATCATGCAACGCTTGCAGAGATGCGGCCACGGCCTTCGTATCGTTTCTCCGTCCGATCTGAGACGCCAGCGAGTGCAACAGAGACTCAGCGCCGTCGCCCACGTAGGTCGAGTCGCTGATCAGGATCGAGAACAGGTCAGCCGCAACGTCGGCGGACGCCAATTGGACGGCCATTCGCAACCAACGATCGTTCGGTGCCCCCTGAGTCAGCTTCGCCAGGATGGTTGCCTTTTCCCGCATTTGCAGAGTCGGCATCGCCAGGAGCAACTCGAAAAGCACGTCAGCCGAAGAATCGGTCATCAGCGACGGCATCGCATCGACGATCAGTCGAAACTGCTGATGCTCCGTGGCAAGCTGGATCGCGTGACGACGGATCTCCGGATGCCGGTCCGCCAGCGCCGCGCGTAGCTGGGATCGATCGAGCGACGACAAGCCGTCCAACGCGTGAAGCGCGTGCAACCGACCAAGTGGTGACGACGACTGCGAAGCCAGTCGCTTTAGCAGTTCAATCGCGGCGGTGTCCTGACGCTGGTAGAGCAATCGGGCGGCCGTTTCGCGATGCCAAGCGTTTGGATGTGCGAGTGTGCGAACGAGTTCATCGGTGCTGCGTGCGAACAGATCTCTTCCCGAACGCTGATTCACTCCGTCCGCAAGAACACGATAGACTCGCCCTCGATCTCGACCTGATGTCAGGTCCACTTGCCGCTTGATCTCCGGTGGCAGACTCTTGGGATGCTCGATCACTTCACGGCAGACATCCACCACGTACAAGTTACCATCGGGCCCGCAGGCGAATTGCGCGGGCCGAAACCAGTTGTCGGTGGAGGCGATGAACTCCGATTGAACATCGATGCGGTGAGCAACCCGCTGAACACCCACCGCCTCGATTCTTTTGCGATGAACCAGGTTGCTGCCCACGTCCCCAATGAACGCAAGCCCGCGGTACTTTTCCGGCCACGCATCCCCTCGGTAGATCGTGACACCAGTCGCCCCGGTAAAGTAACCGGCCGGTCGCCCGCCTCCTTCCACCGGTCCAGGCACCAATCCGGAGACACGAAGTCGAGTGCGCACGACTCGCCAAGGTTCAACGGGGCTGCGACGAAACACTTCTGCTTGAGGACCGTCCGCCGCAATGCTGGCTCGCGCCGACGGCAACGTGCCGCGGTGCGAAGTAGGTAGCGACGACTGACGATAGACCACCTGTTGAATGTGGTCGCTGTTGGAGCTGACGTACTTTCGGCCCCAGTCGTCAAAGCACATGCCATTCTGAGCACCTCCGCTAGTCCTCTCAAAGCTGTACGTCTCAGGATCAAAAGCCAAGTCGTGGCCTCGAACCGATAACGCTGAATCGGGTTGGCCGAACAACGAGACATTGCCGCCATTGCTGCTGCAGGCGACATGAATGCGATTGTCCAAACCCCAACGAAGGGAGTTGAGCAAGCCTTGAACGTTCTGGGTGCCAAAGCCCGTTAGCACGATGGTTTTCGCGTCCGCCCGGCCGTCATCATCGGTATCGCGAAAGAAGTAGATGTGTGGCGCATCGGCAACGAACAGCCCGTCGCGGTAGGCAATCACCGCCGTGGGCCAAAGCAAGCCGCTGGCGAATACGGAACTTGATTCATAGAAACCATCCTGGTCCCGATCTTCAAGCCTGGAGATCCGCGACAGCCTCTCGTCACGCTGTTCGCTGTAACCGCGCATCTCGCAAACGTACATTCGTCCGCGTTCATCCCAGCAGACATCGACCGGAGTTCCGATGTGCGGTTCCGCGGCAGCAAGCTCAACCGTGAATCCGTTAGCGACCTGCATGGCTTCGACCGATCGGTCGGCTTCAATCGGCGGGGTCCTTGCGGGCAACAGATCGTCTGACCAAGCCGCGATGGGCTGCGCTACCAACCACCCAAACACCCAGCCCAAGGCGATCCAGGCCTTGATTATGAACGTGTGGCGATCGCAACCGTGGCGACTAAGCAAGGCTCGCATTCGCTTCATGGCCCGGATCCTAGCAGTCGCGACATCGCGGCCATCAACACGTCCTCAACGTCGGGCGAAACGTTCGAGGCGGGTTTGCTGGTCTCGTAGCCTCCCTGTTCGTATGCGATTCGGGTCCCGATGTATCCGGGGCCGTAATCACCGTAGGCCGCCATCGCGACGTCTAGGTCTGTTCGCATCGCCTTGGCGGCCAACTGGTACTCGACGAACAACTCACCCGGCATGTGCAACACGCGTGCGCTTCCGATCGTCAGGCAGCTGACCGTGATCGGGTCATCGCTTTGACAACGCCGCAACCAGGCCAGTTTGTCAGGGCTTCCCCAGTACTTCTTCGGATGCCAGTCCTTGAGTGCCGCGACCAATTCCGATTCATCGAGATGTTCCGCCACAGGTAGCAGAACGTCTTCGGTCGCCCAGTCGACCTGACTTGCCGTCAGCGGAAACTTCTTGGTCGACTCAAAGGCCCGTCGCATCGCGTCGGCCACTCGCGAGGCCAAGATCATGCGGTTCTCTTTGGCTCCATCGTTGTACTTGCCGGCCCCGATGTTTCCTCCCGCGCCGTTGAAGTGAAGGTGCAAGACATTGGGTAATTCCTGTCCCCGTATGAATCGAGCGATGCCAGGAAAATCGGGGCTGGGAATTCCGGTTCGGTAGTAGCTTTGTGGATGGCAAGCGTAGTAGGTCAAAATTGCCACCGGTCGCTCTTGGTCCCAAAGCGAAAGGCAGCTCAGTTCCCGGTCAATCACCCCTTCCGGCTCGGCGCGAAGAAGCGGGTCTCGCGTGGTCGTGTAGCGGACGGCGCGAACCTTGCCATCATCACCCAACAGTCTTCGATTAGACGCGACCTGAGTGACCTCGGCCACACCAATGCCCGCATGGGTCACTCGTGACGTGTCCTGGATCGCTTCGGAAACTGACAATTCCAGTCGCTGCAAGACACTCCGTGCGAACTGGCCCGCATGCGGCCCAAGATCGACCACGCCGGCATCGTGCAGAATCGCTTCGGCCGAGAAGTCACAACGCGGCGCATCATGTTGATGCAACGTGTGAACCGCTACTCGATCCGGCGTCGTCTTGGCCGCGCGTGCCAAGGTCCGTTTGAAGGCCGTTTGCGACTCGTTGCCAATCCCAATCCAATCAACCGCGCACAGGACGATCGGGTCGCCCGCGCCCTCGATCACAATGCCTCGGCATCGGAGTCCCAGTTCCTCGACGCGGCGTACCGGGTCATAGGCCATCATGAATCCGACCGGTGGTGTTGCGTCGATGTCAAACCGAGCCACTCGGACATTCGCCTGATCGTCTGCCTGCGTCGTCTCAGCGAACGATGGCGCAGACGCTGCTATCAGAGCCGCAACTAAGCACCACCCAAACACGATGGGCTGTCGTAAGGAAGCTGTCATTGCCTATTCCAATACACTCACTCGTGCCTGTGTTCTTGCTCGTAGCGCACAAGCACCCGGGGGACACTCCGGTCCAGTGGCCAACTCTCCCGCAACAGCGGAAAGGTGAAATCACCACGCAGTTCCTGAACCGTTCCTTAGCGTAGCCGAATCAGCACGGGCCTGGTTTGGGTGACGCGGTCGAAGTGAGGTCTTGTTCACTCATTCGGGCATGTTGGTGCCGGTCGATGGACTACAATTTGTGCCCTTCCAACATCCCGCCCGCACTGCCTTTGAGGCTTCTGATGATTCGCTTTCGTCTTCTACCGATCTACCTGGCGTTGATCGCCTGCGGTGCATCGATCCAAGCCGCTGAACCGGTCTCAAGCGAAGTGGTGACGGCTGAGTCCATCGCTGCTGGACACAGCTACCACGGCGAAGTGTTCAACGAAGGGCCACGACAAGCCGCAATCCTGATGGATGGCATGGCCAAGATCGATTTCCCTACTTCGACGCAGTCAGAACTTGCACAGCAGTTCATCGAGCAGGGGATCGCACAGCTGCACGGCTTCTGGTACCTGGAGGCGGAGCGTTCGTTCCGCCAAGCCGCCAAGGCCGACGACGAGCTTGCAATCGCCTATTGGGGAATGGCAATGGCGAACGTCAACAACGACAAGCGCGCTCGGGGATTCATCGACGAAGCCAAGGAACGTTCCAAGAAGAACACGTCACGTCGCGAGAAGCTCTACATCGATGCGCTCGATCGGTTCCTTCCCAAGTCGGACGAAGGGTCCGAGCAGGAAGACGAACCAAATGAAGCGGAACCGTCGACCAACAAGGACGCAGAGAAGGAAGCGAAAAAAAAACGCGGTGAGCGATACATCGCAGACCTGGAAAAAGTCTTGCACGAGTTTCCTGACGACACGGAGGCCAAAGCGTTGTTGGCTGTCCAGCTATGGATGGGCAATCGCTACAGCGTCAAGCTGACCAGCCGCTATGCCGTCGAAGCGTTGTTGGCAGAAGTCTTTGAATCGAATCCGGACCACCCCGCCCATCACTACCGAATCCATCTTTGGGACTCCGAGCGTCCCGAGAATGCCCTGGTTTCCGCTGCCAAATGCGGTCCCGCCGGCCCAGGGATCGCGCACATGTGGCACATGCCTGGCCACATCTATTCCAAACTTCATCGGTACGCCGATGCGGCTTGGCAGCAAGAAGCGTCGGCCCGAGTCGATCACGCTCACATGATTCGGACGCGGCTGATGCCGGATCAGATCCATAACTTTGCCCACAACAACGAGTGGCTGGTAAGGAACCTGATTCACCTTGGCCGTGCAAACGATGCGATCGACCTGTCCAGAAACCTCATCTCCTTGCCCAAGCACCCCACCTACAACTCGTTGAAAAAGCGGGGCAGCCACAAGTATGGGCGGCAGCGTCTGCTGCTGGTTCTGTCCCAACTGG
This sequence comes from Planctomycetota bacterium, assembly GCA_039196805.1. Taxonomy (GTDB): domain Bacteria; phylum Planctomycetota; class Planctomycetia; order Pirellulales; family Pirellulaceae; genus JBCCUO01. Next base: position 5,731 of record JBCCUO010000188.1, read on the forward strand.
GCCTTTGGCAACAGCTGATCGATGAGTTTGACGGCCAGTATCTCACGCCAACTGAGCACACGTCGACCACTCACGACGAACAGGGTTGGTTGGCTGTGGCCCAGTTCATGACGGACCGTTCGTCCGACGGACGCCAGTCGCTTCGCGATCTCCGGCGACAAGTCTTGAAATTGCGAGGCCAGTCACTTGATCTGGCCGAGGGTACTCGAGGCGATGCGTCGTCGAGTGATCAGGACCAGGCCGACACGGCAGACGACGTCAAAGCCGAACGCGAGAAAATTGGCGACCAGCTAGGTGCACTTCGCAAAGTGATCGCCCGGGTCGCCGCTGTCGCGGCCGCGAAAGGTGGTGACGCTGCAGCGTTGAAGAAGCATGCGAAGAAAGCCAAGTTGGATGACGCCATGCTGGCTCAGTGGCTGGCAATTGCGGGTCATCGGTCAGAGGCGATCAAGGTTGCCCAGCGTGCCGTCAAAGCGGACGAAGGTGAAGTCAAGCCACTCGCCGTCTTGGTCGATCTGCTGTGGAGTGACGGAAAGAAAAAGCTGGCGAAGAAGCACTTCCAGCAGCTTCGCAACGTCGCGGCGTCCGCAGACGCGGACTTGCCCCTGCTGCGGAAGCTGAAACCGGTCGCCAACGCCATGGAGATCAAGGGGGATTGGCGTTTGCCGACAGAACCTGCCAGCGACCTGGGGCAGCGACCGCCTCTGGAGACCTTGGGGCCGTTTCGTTGGCAGCCCTACCAAGCCGAATCGTGGCAGGCCACGACTGCGGAAGGTGGCGTCTTTGATAGTTCGCAACTAGCAGGCCGACCAACACTGTTGATTTTTTACCTAGGGTTTGGTTGCCTGCACTGCGTGGAACAACTTCACGAGTTTACTCCGCTGGTCGACGAATTCGCGGCCGCAGGCATCGATTTGGCGGCGCTGAGCACCGAGTCCGTCGATGACCTGCTTTCGGGGATCAAGGCGTTTGACCAGGAACTGCCTCTGCCACTCTATTCGGACGCCGGCGCCAAGGTCTTCAAGGCTTTCCGTTGCTGGGATGATTTCGAGAATCAGCCGTTGCACGGGACCTTCCTGATCGACGGCGAAGGTCGGGTTCGATGGCAAGACATCAGTTATGAGCCATTCATGGACGCGGAGTTTTTGTTGGAAGAGTCCAAAC
>JBCCUO010000189.1:0-6884 GCA_039196805.1 Planctomycetota bacterium
CAGAGTCCGTTGCGGGAGGGTCCGCCCAAAGTCTGGGTGAACCCACAAGGACCAGACTAAAGATGAACACGAACGTTCGGGGCGAAGATACGAACATGCGGTGAGGACTCAACTTAGCACCTGGGTATCGCTTGAGCCGGATCGGGCTACGTTCGTCACCCGCGCCGAGACAAGATGCGTCTGTCTTAGTGGGTCACTGTAAGACCCGACAGGCTGGCGCCAAGCGGCTGATTGATTTGGAGCGACTGACTTGATCAGCCGCAACGCGCCAGCGTGCCGGGTTCTGCGGTGACCAATAATTCTAAACGATCTCCGCCCGGTATGATCGCGTCCCATTCAATCGGAGATGCAGTACAGCGCTTGGTTGCTGCGCAAGTAGAGTCTGCCATCCGACACGGCGAGTGATGATGCGTCTGTCTGGAGGGGACACTGTAAGACCCGACAGGCTGGCGCCAAGCGGCTGATTGATACGGAGCGACTGACTTGATCAGCCGCAACGCGCCAGCGTGCCGGGTTCTGCGGTGACCAATAATCCTAAACGATCTCCGCCCGGCATGATCGCGCCCCATTCAATCGGAGATGCAGTACAGCGCTTGGTTGCTGCGCAAGTAGAGTTTGCCATCCGACACCGCAGGTGAAGCGTTGAAGTCCGTTTCATCACTGTCGATGACGTTCTGAGCGATCGGCTCAAACGCGTCGCCGGGCCGATAGACCAAGGTGCCGCTTCGCCGCGTGACGACGTAGATGTTGGGGCCAATTAAAACGGGGGATGCATACACGGGGCGACCGCTGCGAAGATTCTCGACACGTTCTCGATAGATCACTTCGCCGTTCTTAGCGTCGGTGCAATAGGCGATGCCACGATCATCGATCCAGTAGAAACGCCCGTTGTGTAGCAGTGGCGTGGCGACGTAAGAGCTTGATCGATTGGTCCAAGAGACGTGCGAGTCCGTCACGTCACCTTTTCCACCTGCCTTCACCGCGATGCTACCCGATGCTCGGTAGCCGCCAAAACTATAGATCACGTCTCCATCGACAATGACCGATGGAGACACGTTTCCGGTCATCGGCGTTTGGGCGTACCACTTCAGCTTGCCGGTCGTCGGACTGAGCGACCAGATTTCTTCAGGCACACTGATGACGATTTCCTTTCCGCCGTCATTCAGGTCGGCAATGCGGGGTGTGCCGTAAGTCAACTCCAGCATCGCGGCCTCCTGACGCCAGACCTCTTCGCCACTCGCCTTGTCCAACGCCACGATTGCCTGCGACTCTTCGGAGGCGTTGACGATGACCATGTGCTCAACCAGCAACAGGCTGGCCGCTGATCCCCATTGTCGATTGCTGGATCCCTTACCGATATCGACACTCCAACGCTTGGTGCCGTCGAGTGAGATCGAATGCACGCCCCCTTTTCCCAGGAAGACGTACACGTTCTCTCCGTCGGTTACGGGTGTGTTGCTGGCGTAGCCGTGCTCGGTGATGTAGCCCTGGTACAGGTCTTCTCGGTAGTCAATTGGAAATTCGAGCGTCCAGAGCGAGTCCCCCGTATCCTTGTCGTAGCAGAGCACTTGTCGACTGGCATTGCCCTTGCCCGCGACGTAGCACGTCACGATGACTCGGTCTCCGACCAGAATCGGACTGGAGGATCCTGTGCCGGGCAAATCGACTTTCCACGCCAGGTTCTTGGATTCATCCCAGACCGTCGGCACCACCTCAGGCGATCTTGCCGTACCTCCGGGTCCGAGAAATTCTGGCCAGTCCGCGGCAAACGAGGGGGCGGTGACGATGAACGCACCAAGCATGGCGATGAGAATACGACGCATAGTTGATTCAACGACACGAGGAGTTGCGGGATGGCTGTGCTGGATCGAGCCTCCACGAAGCGCTGCAGATGCTCAAGGCACAAAAACGGTAGCCGGCCACCGATTCCACGGCAGAACTCTGATTCTAGGTCAATCGGAATTCAAGCATCGAGCGACTCCGTGAGATGGGGAGCGTCGGCCTTGCAGTGCGATGGCTTGCCCTTGCTTTGGTTTCCTTGACGCCGGTGTCGCTGCGGGCGTGGCCGGATGCGGTGGAGACTCAAAGCGGAAGCAAGCTGCCGCACTTCAGGGGGTCACTGGACAAACACCTTTCCGCGTCGATCTAGGTAGGCTTGCCAGACCATGCGCGTGGCCACGGACCGATAGGGTCGCCAGACTTCCGCTCGCTCGCTGACATCTGGGGCATTGGGTTGCACCTGAGGATCCAGTTCATGGACGCCTTTGATCAAAGCCAAATCACCAACGGGCAAGATATCGGGATGCCCTAGGGCCATCATCAGGTAGACGTCCGCCGACCAATCGCCCAGCCCAAGCCGCGACGTGATTTGCCTGTGAGCATCCGAGCTGCTCAGGTTGGCGAGCCCTCGGATCGAAAAGCGTCGGTTTCGAACATCTTCCGCTAGGGCGAACGTGTAGCGGGCCTTCTGTCGACTAAATCCCAGTTCCCTCAAGCCCGCTTCACCAAGCTTGGTGACGCGTTTTGCCGTGACCGTGCCAGCTTGCCGCTTCAATTGGTCGTAGGTGCTCTTGGCAGATGCCAGCGAGACCTGCTGCTCCAGGATGATGCGAACAAACGTTGAAAAACGGGCGGGACGTTTCCAAAGTGGCGGCGGCCCTAGGCGCTCAAGCACTGCGGCCAGCAGACGGTCGGAGTCGGCCAGTCGTTTCGCGGCGCGTCGGATCGACTGATCGTCCAACGGAGAATAACGGGAGTCCGGAAGACTCATGATCGAACGTCGACTCTCTTGCGTTAAGGTCTCTCAGCGGAAAGCGGCAGCGACCGGAACATGTCAGCGGGAAGCGCGAGCGACCGGCGGGGAACGACCAGCCGCCTTCGTGGAGCTCTGCGCTTCACGCGTCATCAAGGGGCAATCGGTTGGGCCCTCTCGCTGGCGCTTCGGGCTGAGAATGCGCTTCGGGTTAGGATGGAGATCTACAGAAGACTGTCCAGCTCTTCGGTGAGCGTCTTGAAGCGTTTGAGAGTGGTCGCCACAGGATCGGGGCTGGTCATGTCGACGCCCGCATCCTTCAGCAGATCCAGCGGATCCTTGCTGCAGCCTCCTTTTAGGAAACTGGCGTACTGTGCTAACTCATCGGGTCCGCCGTCGAGTACGCGACGCGACAGGGCCACCGCCGCGCTCAACCCGGTCGCGTACTTGTAAACGTAGAATGCGCGATAGAAGTGGGGAATTCGAAAACACTCCAGCTCCAAGCATTCGTCGATCGTGAATTCAGGACCGAAGTACGCCTCCAACAACTCGCGATAGACGGCTCGCATCGACTTCACGGTCAATGGTTCGCCCGCTTCCGCCATTTCGTGCGTTCGCTTTTCGAACTCCGCGAACATCGTCTGGCGGACCACAGTCGCTCGCAAGCTATCCAGTTCGTTGTTGATCAAGTACGCACGTTCGGTGTCGTCGGTAGCATTGCTGAGCAGATGGTCGGTCAACAGTTGCTCGTTGAATGTGCTGGCGACCTCGGCGACAAAGATGGTGTAGTTGTAGTACGGGTACGGCTGATGTTTGGCGGAATACCAACTGTGCATCGAATGTCCCGCCTCGTGGGTCAGCGTGAAGACGTCGTTGAGCACCTCTTCCTTGAAGTTCATCAAGATGTAGGGATCGCCGTCATAAGTCCCACAGCTGAACGCGCCGCTCTGCTTGCCGCGATTTGGATAGCGGTCGGCCCACCGGCTGGCCAAGCCTTCCCGAAGAGTATCGCAGTACTCGGTTCCCAGCGGGGCTAGTGACTCGATCACCACTTCTACGGCGTCGTCCCAGCAGTGGCGTTTCTGAATGTCACTCAGAATCGGCACGTACGTGTCGTAGTGATGGATGTCGGACAGACCCATCTTGCGGCGTCGGACATCGAAGTAGTGATGCACGCTGGGAAGGGAGTCCCGGACCGCAGAGATCAAGTTCTCGTAGACGTCCACGGGAACGTTGTCGGGAAACAGTGAGGCTTGCAGGCTGCTTTCATAGTTGCGAGCCCGCGCGTAGTAGACATCGCGTTGAATGCTGCCACCCAGTGTGGCCGCCAACGTGTTTTCGTGCGCCGCGAACTGGTCATAGTACTGATCGAAGGCGCGAAGCCGGACGTCACGGTCCGGGCAGATCAGCAGTTGGCCAAACGTTGCATGGGAAAGCTCAATCGTGTTTCCTTGGTGGTCGGTGATTTCACCAAAGCGCAGATCAGCGTCATTGAGTTGACGAAAAGCGTTGTCGGCCGCGGAGGCCATTTCGCCTTGCATCGCCAGCAGGCGTTCTTCACGATCGCTCAGCGTGTGGGGGCGAAAGCGGATCAACCGCTCCAGCTGAAGCCGGAACGGCTCCACGGCGGAGTCGGCCATCAAGGCGTCCATCGCTTCGGCTTCGATTGCCAGCAGCTCCGGACGCATGAAGCTGGCAGCTTGGCTGGCGCGGACGGCTAGATTCTGAAATCGAGACTTCATCGCCTGAAAGTCGCTGTTGCCCTGGTCCTCGGTCGTTTTCAAGAACGCGTAGGTCCCCAGCCTCTCAGCTGTACGATCAAAGTCGCTGTCGAACTGGAGTGCTTCGGCCAACAAGGCAGCCGACTCTCCCAGCCGTCCCTGAAAGGACTCGAACGTTTCAATTTGACCATCCAAGTTGGCGAAGTCCGCTTCCCAGGCATCGTTATCGGGGTACAGGCTGGACAGGTCCCAGGTGTCCTCGATCGCTACTTCGTCTCGGGAAAGCAGGGTCGCGGTACTCATTGTCGGAAACTCGTCCATGGCGTGGGTGGTTGTTTTTGGGCAGCGTCTGCCGTGTCGACAGCATTGTAGCGATGCACTGAAACTTGACAGGGCGCGTCCGCCCGGTCGCTCGCGAAGGGGCCGGCATCGGTTTAGAATGAGGAGGTTCGCGACTCTGGATCGCGGCATCCGAGACCTGTGATTCGAGCTTCACTGACGCGAAATGCTGACGATCAAGTGCCCACACTGTGCCGCAGCGATGCGGCTGAAACAGGCTCCCGCGTCGGGCAAGGTGCAGTGCCCCAAGTGCAACCAGGTCGTCAAAGTTGGTCAGCAACGGGCCAAGGCGGCGGTGTCGGGCGGAGACGATCCGGACGACGGCTTCGACTTTGCCAGCCTGAATGTTCCCGGGACTGCGGCGGCGCCCCTCAACCGCAGCTTTCCGGTCAGCGGTGGGTTGGAGGTCTACGACGGCCCGATTCCCGGCGATCCGTTGGAGCAGCTGGAACAGGAGCAGGAAGAATCTAGTGATTCGGCTGAGGGTGAAGGCGGTTCCAGCAAAAAGAAGTCCAAGAAGCTCAGCACTCCGGCGCTGATCGGGATCGCCGCGGGTGTCCTGGTCGTGCTGGGTGGCGCGGTGGTCGGAGGCGCGATGCTGACCGGGCCGCCGGAGACTCAGGCCGCACCGACGGTCCGAGAGTCGGCACCCGAGGGGTACCAGCTGGCATCGCACTTGGGCGCCTACACGTTCATGCCAAAGGGAATTCCCGCTGCGGACGGCCTAAACACGGTCATGGAATTCACTGCCGTGGAAAGTGAAAAGTCGGGGGCGTTCTTTTTCTTTGGTGTGATGGACGCGGGCACCCAAGAAATCACTCTGGAGCAACTCAAAAAGAAGGTGTCGCGGCAGTTCAAGAGCGGCATCGTTGGCGGGGCGCCCAGAAAACGCAACGGTTACGAAGGCTACTATGCGAACATCGATGGCAGCCTATTTGTTCCCGACATGACGATCGAGATGTACATCGTGAAGGAGCGACTGTGCGTGCTAGGACTCAGTTCGGCATCCGAAGGTGGTCTGCCGGAACCGGGAATGAGCGGCGCGGCTGAAGCGGAAGAGACGAAATACTTCTACGACAAGTTCAAGGTAGGTCCCAAGCCCAAGGGTTGGTTCTTCTAGCCTTGTCATCGCCCACCCAGCTGCTGAAGCAGTATTTTGGCTACGATTCCTTTCGTCCTGCTCAGGCGGAAGTCATTGAGCATATCCAGGCCGGTCACCACGCCATGGTCGTGATGCCGACCGGCATGGGGAAATCACTTTGCTATCAGATTCCTGCTTTGGCAAGCGATCCTGCCGAAGCGGAACTGGTGTTGGTGCTGTCGCCTTTGATTGCGCTGATGCACGACCAAGTCGCATCGTTGAATCGTCGCGGCATTGACGCCGCTTACATCAACTCATCCCTGGATCGTCAGACGCGCAATCAGCGGTACGCCGAAGTCGGCAAAGGCCGATACCGATTGCTCTACGTGACACCAGAACGTTTTCGCAAAGAGGAATTCCGCGAAGTCATCGGCAAACGTGTGTTGTCGCTATTGGCCGTTGACGAGGCCCACTGCGTTAGTGAGTGGGGCCACGACTTTCGGCCTGACTACACTCGACTGCAGTCGATTCGCAACGAACTGGGTAATCCGACCACGATCGCGCTGACGGCAACCGCGACCGCCGAGTGTCGCGAAGACATCTATCGACAGCTGGGGATCGACCGCAACGACATCCGTCTCTTTCATCAAGGGATCGATCGTCCCAACCTGAAAGTCGATGTGCGGACGGTGATTGACGAGTCCGAGAAACTTGACGTGTTGGCTGAGTCGCTAAAAGAGCCCGACTATCTCAGCGGCAGCGTGATCGTCTACTTCTCGTTGATCAAGACGCTGCAGCGGTTCAGTGACCACCTGTTACGTCGAGGCATCGATCACGTCAACTATCACGGTGATTTGCCGCGAGACCATCGTCGACGTGTGCAAATTCGATTCATGACCGGCCAGGCCGATCTGGTTTTGGCAACGCCCGCGTTCGGGATGGGAATCGACAAGGAGGACATCCGGATGGTGATCCATGCCGAGACACCGGG
>JBCCUO010000190.1:0-6876 GCA_039196805.1 Planctomycetota bacterium
GGAACAGGAACACGATCACTTCGTGCTGCAGACGTTGTTGGATGATGTACGCAACGAGCACTCTGACCGCGACTTGACGATCTTTCATCGCTTGGTGATCGATGGAGATCCGGTTCGTGAGATTGCCAACGACATGAACATGACGCTTGGCGCGGTCCGTGTGGTTCAGCACCGCGTTACGAAGACGCTCAAGACGCTTGCCGCTGGACTGGTCGATTGACATGGATCACACCGTCACCCACCCCTCTGACTTGCTGTTGGCCGAGTGGGCAGCCTTTCGGCTCAGTGATGATCAAGAACGGTTGATCAACCAACACTTGGCTGAATGCGAGGACTGCAGCCTGCGCGTCGATGCGTTTGTCTCGCAAGACCGCTTTGCGATTCGTATCCGCGAGATACTCTCACCGAACGAGGCGAGTGGAAGTTCGGACGACACACTCGAAACGATGGGGACCGTACTGAGCGCGGAGAGCGTTGCGGGTGAATCCGACAGGATGTCCTCACCACCGTCGGATGCATTCGAGGTGTCTCGAGATCCCACGCGGCGTTGGTCGCCGCAGCGGATGCTGGCGCGAGGCGGCTTGGGTGAGATTTGGATCGCGCTGGATCGCTTGCTAGGTGGCCGCGTCGCGCTGAAGCGTTTGCGTCCGCATATCGCCGGTCGCCGCGAGATGCAGGAACGTTTTTTTCGCGAAGCCCGTATCACCGCGTGTCTGAACCACCCTGGGATTCCTGTCGTGCTGGATTTGCATCAGGCGGGTCCGGACAGTTTTTACACGATGTATCTGATCGAGGGCCGTACGCTGCTGTCGCTGATCAACGCGATCCATACGCGTTCACGGCTCTCTTTGGCCAACCTGCTTCCGCTGGTGCGGCACCTCGGGTCCGTCGCCAATACGATCGCCTATGCCAACAACTTGGGAGTGATTCACCGTGACTTGAAGAGCGAAAACGTTGTGATTGGCGAGTTCGGCCAGGCGACTCTTATCGATTGGGGACTGGCGAAAGTCATCGATTCCAGCAATCTGGAACTGCCCGATGGCGATGACGTTGTGGGCGGTGATCGGATTCTGAGTCACCCCGAAACCCATGATGACTTGGGCATGCTGGCGGGAAGACGGACCGTCAGCGGCGTGAAGTTGGGAACGCCCGCCTTCATGGCCCCGGAACAGGCTCGTGGGGACAATGACGCGATCGACCAACGCACCGACGTGTATGGTCTGGCCGCGATGCTCTACGAACTCTTGGTCGGCGAGCCTCCGTTCACCGGTCGGAACATCAAGCACATGCTAGCTCAGGTGCAAGAAAATGATCCCAAACCACCGATTGAGGTGAACGCGGACGTTCCGCGTGGATTGAACGATCTGTGCCTGAAGGGGCTGTCGAAAGACCCCGAGCAGCGACCACCCAGCGCGAGCGAGTTCGCACGTCAACTGGAACTTTGGTTGCAGAACGAAGTGGAGCGGCGCAGCGGAGAAACGGCGAGGATCGAACTGTTTTCGCTGACGAAGGACCTGATGGCGCTCCATTCGTTTGACGCTCGAATGGTCTGGGGCAATCAGTCTTGGCAACGACAGCTTGGATGGTCCCCCGAAACAATGGTGGGTTGGACCCCAGAACAGGTCATGCACCCCGACGATGTCGCCAAGGTTTCCCAGGCACTCGAACCGGTGAAACGGAACCGCGAGTCCGTGTCCGACCTGCACGTCCGCATGCGTACCGCCGATGGGAGGTACCGTTGGTTTGACTGGACGTCGTCGCCGGTGCCAGGCGAAGACCTGATCTGCAGCGTCGGCCGCGATATCGACAGCGACGTTCGCTCGGAGGATCGACAGCGACAACTTCTGGACGCGGCCCCCGACGCCATGGTGGTAATCGATACCGAGCGGAAGATCCTGTTTTTCAATACGCAGGCGGAAGCCCTGTTTGGCTACTCCAAGCAGGAGGTTCTCGGGAAGCCTGTCGAAGCGTTGATTCCCGAGCGGCTGCGCGAAAACCACGCGTCGCACGTTGCCCAATACGCCCTTTCGCCAAACTGCCAGCCACTGCACGCACGCCCTCCGCTGAGAGCCCGTCGCAAAGACGGGTCGGAAGTGGAAGTGCAAATTAGCTTGAGTCCAATCCCCACGAAGTCGGGGACGCTGTACGCCGCTGCCTTGAGGCCCGTGGACGCCGATGGAGCAGCGATCGGTATTGAACAGATCGGCAATCAGTCGCCGGCGTGATAGCCGTATGCTGATTAGCATCGCAAGCCTTTTGACGTTGTGCGTAGAATGAAGGCGACCCGGGCCGCAGCCCGCTCCGACCGCTTGCCAACGATTAACGGAAGCTCCCATTGCCCCCTGAAATACGCCGTGGTTTTGTCGTCTTCGCAGGGGTGGTCGCGCTAGGAGCCTTGATATGGGCAGCGCAGTTCAAGTCGATCGGACCGGCCGACTTGAGCTTTCAGAACGGTACGGACCCCAAAACGCTTGACCCGCACCGCGCCACCGGACAACCCGAAAGCCGAATCCTCTTTTCGATTTTCAAGGGCCTATTGGAGATGGTCCCCGGCGGCACGCCCGATCCCGAGACGGGTCTGCAGCCGCTGGTCCCCGGTCCGGCCGTGGCCAAGTCCTACACAGTCAGCGACGATGGCCGCGTCTACCAATTCCAGCTTCGCGACGATGCAACATGGAACGACGGAGTGCCAATCAATGCACACGATTTTGTTTGGTCGTGGACGCGGATGCTGCATCCGGAAACCGCCTGCGAGTATGGATTTCAGCTCTACGCATTGCCGTTTGCCGAGGAGTACAACAAGGCGATTGTTGCCGAAGGCGACCGCGTCGAAGTGGAGCTCTGGGATCGCAATGGGGAATCGCCCGGTAGCGAACCCAACATCCAGAACTTTCCCCGCGGCACGATGGTCTATGGCACGCTGAAACAGATCCTGAAACCTGAAGCTCCGGTCATCCCGGACGATGCGTCCGACGATGTCGCGGATCGCATCAACGGAGACTGGCAAGCCGAGTGGGTCTACGTTGTCGATGTTGCTGAGTTCGATGATCAGGGCAACGTCGACTGGGACCAAGTCACGAGCACCGAGTCCTTTTGTCAGTCGGTGACATCATCGGCCACCAACGATGATGTCACCCAAGTTCATCATGTGTTGGTCGCATTCGACAAACTGGGCGGCGTCGAAGCGGTTGATGATTTGACATTGGTCGTCAACTTGGACGATCCGCTGCCGTACTTTCCTTACCTGGTGGCCTACTATCCGACGTTCCCGGTGCCTCGGCATTGCATCAAAGAGCACGGAATGCCACTGTGGACCAAACCTGAGAACATCGTCACCAACGGACCCTACCAGGTCGGAATGCGATTGCTTCGTGACCGTGTGCGGATGGTCAAAAACCCTCGGTACTTCGATGCCGATAACGTCTCGATATCGGTGATCGATGCAATGAGTACCGAGAGCGCCAATACGGCTCTAAACATGTACGAAACTGGTCAGCTGGACTGGATCACCGATCCGCCCACCACATTGATGGAAACGCTTCGCGAGCGCGATGACTTTCTGTCGGCACCGCAGCTGACCGTCTACTTCTATCGCATCAACACCAAACGTCCGCCGATGGACGACCCAAGAGTACGGCGAGCGATTGCAATGGCGATCGATCGAACTCAAATCGTCGAACAAGTGACCAAGGCGGGTCAGGTCCCAGCCTATTCACTGGTTCCTCCGGGGATCGCCGGTTACGAAAGTCCTCCCGGCTTGGAACCGGATCTTCAGGAAGCAAAACAGTTGCTGACCGAGGCTGGTTTTCCTGGCGGCGTTGGGTTTCCCAAGGTCACGATTTTGTACAACACGCAAGACACTCACCGAGCGATCGCTGAGGTGATCCAACAGCAGCTGCAAAACAACCTGAACATCAAGCTTGAAATTCAGAACATGGAATGGGGCAGCTACTTGGACAAGGTCAATCAGTTCGACTACGACATTGCTAGGGCCGGTTGGGTTGCCGACTACCCTGACCCCAACACCTTCTTGGACATGTGGGTCACTGACGGGCCGCAAAACAGCACCGGTTGGAGCAACCCGCAATTCGATCAGCTGATTCGCGATGCGGCGGCCGAGGGAAGGCCCGACCTCCGCATGAAGCTGTTGGCCGAAGCCGAGTCCCTGTGGATTCAAGACATGCCGGTGATTCCGATCTACTTTTATGTCTCGCTGAACATGGTGAAACCGCACGTGAAAGGATTCGCACCCACACCTCAGGACGTTCACCCGCTGCAGTTGCTGTCGTTGGGTGACCGCGCGTCGGTCGCGGGCAAGTCAGCGCAGGCCCCCGCGGAGTCCGCCCTCGCTTCGTCGTCGCCAACGACGGTTGCTGCTCAGAGATCTGACGGAGAATCTCCGTGAAAGGATTGCTCAGCTATGTGGCCAAACGACTGCTGTGGATGCTGTTGACGATCTGGATCGTCTTCACCGTTTCATTTGTCCTGATGCGATCGGTTCCGGGGAACCCTTTCGGGGGTGAGCGGAATGTCCCGCCCGCGATCGAACGACAGCTTCGTGCACGCTACAACCTGGATGCGTCTCCCACGCAGCAGTACGTGGAGTATCTCGGCAATGTCGTGCGAGGCGACCTGGGTTGGTCCTACCGCCTGGAGGACTACAGCGTCAATCAAGTGATCGCCGAAGGCTTTCCCGTCAGCGCGTCGCTGGCGATCTTTGCCTTGGTGTTCGCCATCGTGCTAGGTGTAACCGCGGGCGTGATCTCCGCTGTTTATCGTGGCAGCGTCGCGGATGCTGGAATGATGGCGGCCGCCGTCATGGGGATTGCGGTGCCTAACTTTGTCATGGCCAGTCTGGCGATCCTGCTGTTTGTCTTCGGTTTGAACCTCTTCCCGGCGGCTGGTTGGGGGACGCTTCGCCAGGTCGCGCTGCCCGCCATTTGCTTGGGGCTTCCCGTGGCGGCCTACATCGCGCGTCTGATGCGAACGGGCATGTTGGAGATGTTAACCAAAGAGCATGTTCGAACCGCCTACGCCAAGGGGCTGTCGAAGCGAGCGGTGATCTTCAAGCACGTCTTGCCAGGAGCCATGCTGCCGGTGGTTTCCTATCTGGGACCTGCGACGGCTCGCGTGCTGACCGGTTCGTTGGTGCTGGAAAAAATCTTCGCGCTTCCGGGAATGGGTAGCCATTTCATCTACGCGGCAACCCAGCGTGACTACACGTTGGCGATGGGAATGGTGCTGACCTATACGGTGCTGTTGTTTGTCATGAACACCTTGGTTGACGTCTCGTACGCCATCATCGATCCGCGAGTGAAGCTACAGTGAGTGCACCGCAGACCCAACCCAACCCGGCCGATGATCGGCGGTCATTGGAATCGGTGCTGGTCGAAGCCAGCAAGATTCAAGGTGTTTCGCTATGGCAAGACGCCTGGCGTCGTTTCAAACGCAATCGCTTGGCCTATGGTTCCATGTGGTTCCTGTTGGGGTTGGCCGTTCTGGCCGTGGCCACGCCGTTGATCCCGCTGCAAAGCCCGATCGACAAGGACCTCAACAATCGTCGGTTTCTGTCGCCATCGCTGCAGTCGGTCACGATGGGAAGTCGCGAGGGGCTTGGCTTTGCCGAGGGCAGGCTGACCTCGGAACTGAAGTCGTTCGACGAACGCCTGAGTCAACTGCGCCAAGATCTGGCGTCGGCGGGCGAGCGCAGCCAGCGGGCGCGCATCCAAGCCGAGATTAAGCAGCGGATCGAGGTGGAGCATCCCTTCAATCAGCTTTGGAACGAACTCGGTCCCGTCTCTTGGATCCTCTGCGAAGCCCGGGTCGCGATGTTTGGTGACTACGCGATTCCGTCCATTTTCGGAACCGACAAGCTGGGAAGAGATCTCTTGTCACGAGTCTTTTGGGGCGGCCGGATTTCGTTGATCGTGGGGATCGTCGCGACGATGGTCAGCCTGGTGATCGGGGTCAGCTACGGAGCGATCGCAGGCTACTTTGGCGGCACGGTCGACTCCGTGATGATGCGGATCGTTGACATGCTCTACTCGATCCCGTTCATCTTTGTCGTCATCTTCTTGATGACCTTCTTGGGCGAAGACAGCATCAAAAAACAGCTGGACGCGATCGGTGTCGATCAGATCACGATCTTTTACGTCGTCATTGGTGCAATCTATTGGCTGACGATGTCTCGTGTGGTGCGTGGACAGGTCCTGTCGCTTCGCCAGGAGCAGTTCGTCGAGGCCGCGCGAACAATCGGGGCTTCCCCTTGGCGAATCGTGTTTCGCCACCTAGTGCCCAATGTGTTGGGCGTCGTGATCGTGTACCTCACGCTGACCATTCCCGCTGTGATGTTGTTCGAGGCATTCCTGTCCTTCCTGGGGCTTGGCGTGTCACCACCTGACGTCTCATGGGGACTGCTGCTAAATGATGGAGTCGAGGCCCTGTCGAGTGTCAAGTTGTTCTGGTGGATGGTCGTGTTCCCGGGACTGTCATTGGCGATCACGCTATTTGCCTTGAACTTCTTGGGTGACGGACTTCGCGACGCCCTGGACCCAAAGATGAAGAATCGATGACCGATCCGATCTTGAGTGTCGAAGATCTGCAAGTGAGCTTTCGCACCGACGATGGTCTGGTGCGAGCGGTTCGCGGCGTCTCGTTCGACGTCCAGCCAGGGGAAACGCTGGGTCTGGTCGGCGAAAGCGGAAGCGGGAAGAGTGTCACAAACTTGGCGCTGATGGGTTTGGTGCCGACGCCTCCCGGCCAAGTCGACGGCGGCAGCGCGTTGTATGGTGGCCAAGACCTCTTGGCCTTGTCGACAAAGCAGCTCCGCAGCATACGAGGCCGCAAGATCTCGATGATCTTTCAAGATCCCATGAC
>JBCCUO010000191.1:0-6876 GCA_039196805.1 Planctomycetota bacterium
CTGATGGCTCGCTTGACGACCAGGTCCATGGAACCAACCGTGCGGTGGTACTCGCGGACAACGATGAGCGGATCGTATCCGTATCCCCCCGTGCCCACTCGTTCGGTGCCGATGCGGCCGTGGCATTCCCCCGACTGCTGCAGCTTCACATTCCCCGCGGGATCACTGAGGCATAGATGACAGACGTAGTGCGCGCCTCGACGTTCCTCCGGAACGCCTTCCAGCTCCTCCAACAGTTTCTGGTTGTTGGCTTCGTCGTCACCATGTTGTCCCGCGAACCTGGCGGAAAAAACACCCGGTGCGCCGCCGAGTGCGTCGACACAGAGTCCGCTGTCCTCGGCCAAGACCCAGCGGCCCAAGTGTCTGGCTTGCTCGGTCGCCTTCTTAGCCGCGTTGCCAGCGAAGGTGTCCGCATCCTCGACGACCTCGATTGCCTCGGGGATCTCTCCGATGGCGGTTAGCTGAGTTCGGTCTTCGGGAAGTAGCATTCGTAGCTCCACCAACTTCTTTTTGTTTCCCGTGCCCAGCACCAGATCAAACATCGTCCGTTCCTATTCCATGCCCAAGGCTTCGTGGATCTCGCGAGTGATATCCACCCACTCGTCGCGTTCCTGTTTGGTGAGTCCCGATGATCGCTCGATTCGGATGCTTGCTGTTTGGCCAGTGGGAACCACCACGGCGGTTGCGTTGATGATTCCATCGCGATCGTATGTCATCGTCACATCGATCGGCGAACCTGACGGGAGATTTCGAGGCAGCTCGTGGACGATGAAAGAGCCGATCTTGGTGGCATTCAAACCGCGTTGATCTCCGCCTTCGATCACACGGACGACCACGCTGGTTTGATTCGATTCCACGGTTTGAAATCGAGCTGCCTTGGTCGCCGGCAGCGGCGTGTTCCGATGAATCAGTGTTTTGACGCGTTTGCGTCCGGTGTCCATCTCCACGCCCAGTATTCCCAGATTGTGTGCGTTGACGTCGGTCAATTCCACGTCGGACAACGCATCATCGACCAGCGCGTCCTTGTCATCGCTAAGGATCGCTGCGTAGATGGCGGCGCCGTGCGCTACCGCTTCATCCGGCGATACGCACGTCTCCACGGACTTTCCCGATTCTCGTTCCAGCATCTCCGCGACCTGAGGCATGCGGGTCGATCCTCCGACCAGCAACACATGGTCAATCTGCACCCAAGTTCGACCGGTCTCCTTGAGCAGCTTCTTGACCGTGAATCGCGTTCGGTCCAACAAGTGAGCGGTCAGTTCCTCGAACTCTTCACGCGTCAGCTGCAATTGTGGCCACTGGTCAGCCACTCGCATGCGGACACGTCCGAACGAGCGGGCTGTGAGCGTGTGCTTGAGCTCTTCCGCTTCGCGGAGCATCCCGTGGATCTCCGTTTCAATCTGTTGCTCCGTCAGCCCATGCTTTTCCACCAACAGTTGCTTCATCCAGTCGACGATGCAGCGGTCCCAATCCAGGCCACCGAGCCGAGCATTTCCGTCCACGCCAATGACGTCGATCGACTTCCCTTCGATATTCAAGAGGCTGACATCAAACGTGCCACCACCTAGGTCGTAGACCAGGATGGTCTTGGGACTTTCAAAGGCTCCTTTAGCGTCGAGGAATCCGCGGATTTGGCCGAAGGCAAGTGCAGCCGCAGTGGGCTCATTCAGCACACTCGTAATGTTCAATCCCGCCAGCGCGCCCGCATCCATCGTGGCGCGACGTTTCGGCTCGTTGAAGAAAGCGGGGACAGTCACCACAGCACTCGAGACCGGTTTTCCCAAGGCTCTCTCGGCATCCTTGCAGACTTTGCCCAGAATGAACGATTGCAACAACTCGGTCGGATAGTCGACACCGTCGATCGACTTGACGACCTTGCGGTTACCGATGTCACGCTTGACGAACTGAGAGACGCGATCGGGCGCCAACACACTTGCCTTCTGTGCCTCCTTGCCAACGATCACGGCAGACTAATCAAACCACACGACGCTGGGCGTGGTCAGATCTCCCTCGTGGTTGCGAACCGTCTGGGGAAAACCATGAGGATCCAGTGTGGCAACCACCGTTCTGGTGGTCCCGAGATCAATGCCAATGAAGGTCGACGACTCGGTACTCAATGCAGCTGCACCGATTCTGGAGTCTGCAACGTCGGTTCCTCATTGGCAGGAACATCGATCGTTTCGTTGATCTTACGGATGGAAAGAAACGATTGGTTACCCATCTCGGTAACGTTCTTCGCGAAGGTCTCGAATGCCGTGATCTGCGCTCTTTCAGCGTCCGCAGCGATTTTCGCATTGGCGTATTGCTTGCGCAGGTTGTCCAGTTCGATACTCTGCGATCGGAATTGGCTCGATGCACTTGAGAGACGACCCATGAGCTTCTGTTGGATGCCAATCTGATTCTCGATTGCTGCGCATTTTATGATTCCCGGACGCAATCGCTTTTCTTCCACCCTCCGTTTCCGCTCAAGCCGCTTCAGATCAAAGGGGTCATTCGCTGCACGTACCAGATGACATGTCCACGCCGCCGAGATCGTGATGTCGGTGCCTGAGCGGACTGCAATCAGTGAAAGCGTCAGCTTTCCCATTTGATCAAACTCGATTTGAACCGGGGACTTGTCCGTCAACAATGCCTGGCCGGCAACCTGGTACGAAACCGGGCAAGGTTTCACTCGAGAAACGATCAATCGTTCGGTCTTTGCAACGTCTTTGACCCGGAAGGTCCAGCGACTGGACTCAAACGAGAGTTTGTGCAGGATTTCCTGACCCAGCAGCAAGGGTTCCGACTTAGTTACGTCCCCAGCATCGTCTGGCACAGGTTTGGCACCATTGGCACGGATAGGCCTGCCCATTGGATCACTATCTTTCCCACGATCCACGATCACGCTGGGAGGCGTTCTTTGTGGCAATCGTGGTTCGCCCAAGGTCGTCGAGTTCGTCGCGATTCTCACCGGACCACTGGTACGAGTCTCTTGTTGGCGACTCGGTCGCGGCGGCAACGTTGCGTTCATCGGTGGCCGCACGGTCGAAGTCGCTTGATCCAACTCGCGTTCCGGTGCCGGGTCTGGTACCACCAACTTTGAATCGTCCTGCTGGACAGCTTGCTGGGTCATAGCAGGAAAAACCAGTCTTCGAATCCCATCCAAAATCTCTGGCTTGCGATAGATCGCAATCAGGGGCAACACCGTGATCAGCATGGGGAGGAAGTACAACACGGACGAGATCCAGTGGGGCCTCTGCTTCTTTTTGGCACGGACTCGCATTCCAGATGCCGCCGTCGCGCGCTGACTCGGCGAGCTCTCTGTCTGAGAACTGGAAGGGGATGGTTGCTGGGGAGATGCCTGCGGTATCTGATCCAGAACCTGCGGCGACGCTACCCACAAGTTCGCGGTTTCACTGGCATGCTTCAGTTCCGTGGTCGCGACGATGGTGCCTTGCTTGGTTGCAGTAACCAGGGATTGCATCGTGTAGGGCCCGTGCACGACGTGATCTTGATGCCGAACGTACCACCCATTGTTGGCGGGTTCCGCCTTGACGACCTCTGCCTGCACGACCGGCGTGGCAACGACCTCCTTCACGGAGTTCGCAGTCTTTTTTGGAATCGCCTCTGACATCAATTTCGCGTCGTAGGCAGCTCGACGCTTCGGATTCACCAGAGTCAACCGAGCGCTGGAGACTTGGTTGGCTATCTCTTCCGCCGTCTCCGCATGCGGCCCATTCGACAGATCGTGCAGAAAAGTAAGCTGGCGGTCGGCCGCCGCGTCAATGACCTGCTCATCGCTCTCAAACCGGGCAACTCCAAGCAACCGGTAGTGGTCCGGCGGTTGCTCGCGGGGCGGAATCCCCAGCCATTTGTGCAGCGGGTCAAACATTCAGTCGGCGGGGAGATCCGGGCAGGCAAACAAGCGGAAGCGACGACACCCCAGGGCGCGGGCGCAGCTTGCGAGAGTGCCCGGAGTTCGCGGCCACTAATATACCTGGACCGGGCGCGAATTGTACACGTCTGGCGAAGAGCCGCCCTCTGTCGCTGCTTCAGTTCACCAACGCCAGCGAGTCGCTGGCCGGAAGCTGGATGGCGACGGATTCGACCGGCAGTGTCAGCCAGTCGGTGATCAGCACGCGCTGAATGACGTTCATGTCTTCGAAAAACTCGCCCAGTACCTTGTCCATCAATATCTGGCGAATCTGAGTCTGTTCCACATCCCGCAGCAGTTGAGGATCAACGTCGCGCAACAGGCGTTCGGCCAACTCCATGATTTCCATCCGCTTTTGAACCAATCGTTCTTGGCCAACCACCATCTGGGATGGATCAATCACCGCGTGAAGTTGGAAGTGGTAGACGTGGTCCACGTCCCTATGCGGTTGGATGCGAAACCGCCCAATGGACACCGCTGTGCTGGCGGGTAGCGTCAGCGTGGACACGCGACTTCGCACGTATCCAATGCTGATCCCGTGCACTGCCACCATCACGATGATCAGGGCGGGTGCCCAGTAGCGACGAACCAGATTCACGGTGAAACCCAAGTACTGAGAATGACGATTGTGCGGTTCGTCCGACCGCCACAATCCTGACTGACGGATTACCCCCGGCAAGGTTAGGTTAAGGATTACGTGGCTCGTGTGCCTCGGATTGAGTTTGCGTCTTTTTGGTCAACGTGCGTGACGCAAGGGACTTCATCCCGTCAGCGACTAGGCGATGACGGTGGTTGATTGTGACGGTTGATCCGCATTGGATCGACAGTCCGCTTAGACAGACACGCTCCCGGCAAGTTCTCTGACTTCAAACGATTCCTTCGGCTTTGGAGGGGATTGTGTGCCGATGGCGTAATCGGCGGAGAATCGGTTCACGGATATCGAACCGGCCTCAGTGTCATCGCTCCGCTTGAGTACCGAAGCTAGTCCCCAACTTCGGTTCCGCCATAGGAATTCACGCGTCCTCAAGGACAGGAAGGAGTCGATCAGTGAAGGTCAATATTCTCCGCGGACTCGCGGCCACACTTGGAATCAGCGTCTGCGGAGTCGCCCACGCTCAGTACACGCCTCAGCTGTATTCGCAACCGGCGCCCATCGTGAACACAGGGCAGGCCTACGCTTCGGCGGCCCAAACCCTAGTGCCTACAGCCCAAAACCCGGTGCCGACATCCCAAGCGCTTGCCCAGCAAGTCCCCTCCGCACAACTTCAGGTGCCCGTCGCCAGCCCGCAACCGTTCGCCCAGCCGTCGGCACAGGCCAACGTGTTTGGTCAACCGTCGCGTTGGAATAGCTTCCACCCCAAGGCTCTGCCCGACACGACGAGCCAACAACCCGCATCGGCGACGCTGTTCATGCCCGCGTCAACGGGCACGTTGCCCGCGCCGCCCATGCCGACTCCGGCTGCCATGCCGACGCCGATGATTCAGGACACGATGTCGGCACCTGTGCCGCATGTTGGCATGCCGACGCCGGCTCCGGCGCAAAACCATGTTCACGCACCGGGCGTTCCTTGCACAACGTGCGGTCCACAGAACGCATACACCCAAGCGATGTCGGCGCCCTGGGAAGGCAGCGCTGCGGCTTGTGGTACAGGAGCTTGTGGACCTGCCGCCGCCGCGCCTCGCGCTCAGCTCTACCCCTGGTACGGCGGCGCAAACCTGCTCTTCCTGTCATTGCAAGACTCCGCGCCCAAAACGGTCGCGACGATCGCCGGCGCCAACAGCGTGCTGTCTTCGGGCGTCGACCCCGGTTCGGACGTTGGTTTTGACGTCACGTTCGGCCGCTACCTGGACTGCGGTCGCTACGGTCTGGGTCTGACATACTTCAACTGGGACCCCAGTGCCGAGTCGCGCATCTACACCGGCACGGCAACCAGCGTGCGGGCACACAATCCCGGCTACAACGACATCTTGATCGACATGCCAGGTGCAGGTGCAGCGGAAAGCGTCTACGACCACATCACAGGTGCGTCGACAGACAGTGCCGGTGCCGTCAATGTTCGGTTGAACCGCGACATCGGCTTCCAGGGCATCGAGCTCAACCTGGCTTCGTTTGGTTTAATGGGTGCCCAGCGTGCGACACCCACCTGCCAGGATGGCTCGGGTCGTTTGCTGGGTCACTTGTTTCCCGGTAAGCACAACGCCTGCAGCCCATACGGTTACGGCGGAGCAGCCGGACCGTTGGTTCGCCCCTGCCATGGTCGACTACAAGTCGTAACCACGCACGGCTTCCGATGGTTCCAGGTCGAAGACGAGTTCGAAGTCGCTTACAACGTCGACGGCAACGCCGGCTATCAGGCGGACGACATCTACGATGAGAGCGATGTCGAAAACAACCTGTTCGGCTATCAGTTTGGCGGACGACTGTTCTACTGCCTGTCCAATCGGCTGAACTTTCACCTGGGCGGCAAGTTTGGCGTCTATGGCAACGACATCGAGTCACGCCACTTCCTGGGAACGCGGAACTACACCGCGTACCAGGCAGCGGGAGCTCGATTCACTGACGACATCGACACCACCACGTCAGACACGTCGATCGCCACGCTCGG
Source organism: Planctomycetota bacterium (assembly GCA_039196805.1). GTDB lineage: Bacteria > Planctomycetota > Planctomycetia > Pirellulales > Pirellulaceae > JBCCUO01. Next base: position 6,520 of record JBCCUO010000191.1, read on the forward strand.
CGAGTTGGATCTGGGCTTGGGCTATCGGATCAACAACGCATGGACGGTGCGTGGCGGCTACCGAGTGTTGGGCGTGACGGGAATCGCCACGGCGGTCGACCAACAAGCTCGCGACTACAGCTCGGTCGCGACCAGCGGTGCGATCCATGCCGATAGCAGCCTGGTCCTGACGGGTGGCTACGTTGGACTGGACTTCAACTGGTAGGCCCCGCAAACATCCAGACGACCCGACAAGGCCCCGCCGCGAGTGATCGCCGCGGGGCCTTTTGTATATCACGGAGTTGCCAATCGAACGCCGTCGCCTTTCGATACGCCAAGGTTGCGAAGTAACGCTACGCTCGCGTAGCACACGGCGAC
>JBCCUO010000192.1:0-6867 GCA_039196805.1 Planctomycetota bacterium
CATTCACGATTTTCTTGGAGTACCCCAAGCAGTACATGGCCGGTCGGGGAATGCCGGATGTGTTTTCCGATACTTTTAAGGAAGCCGTCAACAATCGTTGTCGCGAAGTTTGCCAACCGTTGGCGAATCATCCACGCTTGATCGGTTATCACCTTTGCCACAACCCGCCCTGGCACCCAAGAACGAAGAGCTTTGATCAGTGGATCGACGATGCTACGCAGCGGGGTAGCGCAGGCCGCAAAGCGTGGGTGCAACTGATGCGGCAAATCTATGGCAGCTTGGAGCGATGGCGACGAACTTATGGAATCCCGGTCGAATCTTGGGAAGCAATCGAAGAATTGGATCAGCCGCTTCGCGGATACGTTAACGAACGAAGGCACCTAGCGGATCGAGAAGCGTTCATGGCGCGAATCTGCGAAAGGTGGTACCGTGTCTACCACGATGCGATTCGAAAGTACGATTCCAATCACTTGATTCTGGGTGATCGAAACACGCTTCATTTGCAGCCGCTTCCGGAGTACGCGATCCGGATCATGGGCAAGTACATCGATGTGCTTTCGGTCAACGTGATGGGGCCACCAGACATCGTTTATGAAGTCTTGGAAGACGCCACACGACACTGGGATGGTCCGATTCATTTGGCAGACACAGGCGCCGGCGTTTATTCGGGTGAGCCACCCAAGTCAGCCTACATGGCGGCCGACAGAGACGGATTTGAGAGAGTCTACGCGGGGATGATGAAAATGGGTGTGGATCATCCTCAAATCATTGGCTTCGGCTGGTGCGGGTTCTATGAGACTCCGTCGCCAAGCAAACGCAGCGGCTTGGTGGACGTCCGATCCGGCCAGCCGCTTACCGATCGATTGAGGATCATGGAACGCTGGAACGCATGGATGCGAGAACGTGAGCAGTCGTGGTAAACCGGTTATCGTATTTGTTCGCCATTTCTCGAAACCGCATTCTCAGGGCTGATAGACTGGCGGGCGATCGGTGTTTGGACGAACACAGCAGCCATGCCCTGGAGTAGCACATGACCCGTGTGAGTTGGTTTCGCCCCATCGACTTGATGAGCTGGACGACCGCGTTGCTCTGTCTTGCTGTCGTCTCATCGGCTGCAACGGCTGCTGATCGGCCTCCCAACATCGTATTCATTTTCGTCGATGATCAGGGGTACTACGATTTGGGGTGTTATGGCGCTGAGGAGGTCAAGACGCCGCGGATCGATGCGATGGCTAGTCAGGGAATACGGCTGACCGACTACTACGCTGCCGCGCCGATCTGCAGCCCCTCTCGCGCAGGATTGTTGACCGGCTGCTATCCGCGTCGGGTCGGAAACGAGGTCTGGGTGCACCGCGCCGATTCACGCTCTGGCATTCATCCTGACGAGCTGACGCTGGCTGAGTTGTTCCAAGAGAACGGCTACACGACGGCCTGCATAGGCAAATGGCATCTCGGGTTCCAGGAATCGTTTCTACCACGCAGCCAAGGATTTGATCACTACTTTGGCCTCCTTCATAACCTGGACCCGGTTGAGGTCGTGTACTTCCAGGATCAGGGTGGCGTTCCGCTGCTGCGAAATGGCGAAGTCGTCAAGCGTCCGGCCGATCCTGCGGAACTGACACGACTGTACACCGATGAAGCGATTCGATTTGTGGAAACGAATCGGGAAAAACCCTTCTTCCTTTATCTGCCTCACACCATGCTTCACAATCCGCTGGGCGTCAGCGAGGAGTTTCGGGGCAGCTCCCGTTGGGGCGAATACGGTGATGCGATTCAAGAACTTGATCACCACGTCGGCCGTTTGCTTGATTCGCTAGAGACAGCCGGCGTCGACGACAACACCATCGTCGTTTACGCCTCCGACAATGGTCGGGGGCCCGGACGTACACCGCAGCAAAAGATTCGCGGACGCAAGCTGTCGACCTACGAAGGCGGAATACGTGTGCCGGCAATTGCTTGGGGACCAGGGCTGGGGCTCCAGCAAGGAATAGAGTCCGCAGCGGTCATCCGCGCTATGGATTGGTATCCAACACTCGCCACGTTGGCCGGCATCAGAATCCCCGAGGGCCGCGTCATCGACGGTCGCGACATCAGCCCGCTGCTGCAGGGCAAGAGCAAGATCGTGCCGCCACCGGGCATGAAAAAGTCCCTCAACGCGTCGGTTCCGCTTCGTCGTCGGTGGGACCCGCAGGGTGAGTGGGCACAGATCATCAATCGCAACGAATACAACGACGCATTCTTCTACCATGGCAGTCAGGGGGCGCTTGCCGCGGTCCGTTGGCGGCAATGGAAACTCCATTTGAATCCAAGCCTTGAACTCTACGATTTGGCCAACGACCCAGGGGAAACCAAGCTGGTCCGCAATCGCGACGTCACGCGAAAGCTGCGAGGCATGGCGGTCCTGTTTCAGACAGAGATGCGCCAAGATGCTCGTTCAGCCGGCGAGGCACCTCCAACGGCTCGCGCGGCCGGACGCACCGAGATCCCGACGTCGACGCTTGAGCAACTGGAATCAAAGCTCGACGTGACGTACGCCCGTTACGCCAACAGAACGCTTCAAATGGACTTGTATCGGCCTCAGGCGGCCTGGGGCGCATTGCCCGCGGTGGTCTGCATTCACGGCGGCGGTTGGGCCAAAGGCAATCGGGTCAGTCACCAGAAGGTCGCACAGGCATTGGCGGCACGAGGCTACGTCGCGGCGACGATTTCGTATCGGCTGAGCGGGGAAGCACCCTTCCCAGCAGCGATTCACGATTGCAAGGCTGCGGTGCGGTTCCTGCGTGCCAACGCGAAACAGTACGGCATCGATTCCAAAAACATCGGTGCGATCGGGCTCTCCGCCGGTGGACACCTGACTGCGCTGCTGGCAACGTCGTCCGGATCAGTCGAACTGGAAGGCGATGGCGGGAACGCGGAGTTCAGCAGCCGAATCCAAGCCGCGGTGCCGATGGGAGCGCAGACTGACCTGATGTCCTCGCGAACTGCGCAGGTCTCAGCCGCCAAGGATCGCGGACAAATCTGGCGCCAGTTTCTGGGTGGCTCTCAGATCCAAAGCCGAGCAAGGTATCAACTCGCTTCTCCCCTGCACCATTTGGACTCAGGTGATCCGCCCTGCTGGTTCATCACGGGCGAGCAAGACGACCCGAGCACGCATGCGGACGAATTCCGGCGCCAGGCGGAGGATTTGGGGATCGCATCCAACCTGACGATCATCAAGGAGGCACCTCATCCGTTTCTTGGCAAACAAGTTTGGTTTGATGAAATGGTTGAAACAGCCGACTCGTTCTTCCGCAGCACGCTGAACACACCTCCGATGGATGAGTGAATTTGCGCCGGGTCTCCGCAAGATCATGGGGGCATTGGTGTCTGCACATCTCGCGCTGGCTCCCTTCTCCTCCCGGCTTTGCGGGGGAGAAGGGCTGGGGATGAGGGGGCCGGCGCAGAGCGAAGCTGGGAACGGATAGACAGGTTGGCCGCTTTGTTGCCGTCGACTCCGATGCAACGCCAGGCGCATGAGACGTCTTCCCGAAGCGGGGAATCAAGTGCATCTACTTGTGTCAACCGCAAAGCCAACACTTGGGCTTTGGCCCTGACATGCCAGCCCGACAAGCTAGTTTGCGGTATTCGACAACACCGCGATCAGTTCGCGGCAGAAGGCGGGCAGGTCATCGGGACGTCGACTGGTGACGTGATGGCCGTCAACGACCACTTCTTTGTCCTCGTACTTGGCTCCGGCGTTGACAAGGTCGTCCTTAATCCCTGGTGACCCGGTAACGCGGACACCCTGGTAGACGCCCGCGGAAATAGGAATCCATCCGCCGTGACAGATGGCGGCGATCGGCTTCTTGGCACTATCAAACGCTTGCACGAGTGCCAGCACCTGTGGATCGCGGCGCAGCTTGTCGGGCATGAATCCTCCTGGCACGACCAGGCCGTCAAACCGCTCGGCATCCATCTGGTCAATCGCCGCGTCACTGACGCAGGGGTAACCGTGCTTGCCGTTGTAGTGCGTGTCGGCGTTGGGACCGGCCACCGTCACGCGGGCACCCGCCTCTTCCAGACGAAGCTTGGGATACCACAGTTCGAGGTCCTCGTAGATTTCACCTGTGAGTATCAGCACGTGTTGCCCCGTCAGGGGCGATCCATGGAGGTCCATTCAGCGATCACGACATAAAGGAAAGTGGGGAGCTTCGCCGGTGCGCGGTCAGGACTTGAGCGACTTGGTCAACAGACGGTCGAACGTGGCCGCGAACGCCTTCTTGTCGCGATTACTGTAGGGAGCCGAACCGCCAGTGACCACTCCAGCACCTCGCAGATCGTCCATGAAGTTTCGCATCGACAACCGGCCCGCGATGTTGGCCGCTGTGTAGGCTTCGCCGCGCGGATCGATCACGTGCAGACCCTTGTCCACCAGATCAGCAGCCAGCGGGAGGTCAGCGGTGATGGCCAAGTCGCCCGGTTCGCCATGCTTGACGATGTACCGATCGGCCTGGTCGGCCCCCTCGCGGACGACAACCGAACGAACACAGGTGGCATTGGCGGGCACAGCGATCGACTGGTTGGCAACCAGGATCGTTTCGACACTCAGTCGGTTGGCAGCTCGAAACACCACTTGCTTGACGTCGTTGGGTGCCGCATCTGCATCGACCCAGACTCTCATCACATCAGTCCTTGGGAAGGGAAGTTGGGATCGCGATCGTATCACGTGTCACGGTTGCGCCGACCGGGTGGGAGACGCCGCGCCACAAATCGGATTGAGAATGCGGGCGAGCGGTCGCGTTGACGTAGCGTTCGGAGAAGCCACCCAACGGGGAAGCTCCATCTACAAACTCAGTTTGAGCCATGACCATGACCTTTGCGATCGGGGCGGCTGCCGTTGCCGCCGTGTTGCTTGCCATCGTCGCCAGCGTCGGCGTGCGTGTTTACAACGTCCTAGTGGACTTGGATCAGTTCGCCCAAAACAGCTTCGCTCAGATTCAAGTGCAACTGAAGCGACGCTACGACCTGATCCCCAACTTGGCCGAGGCAGCGAAGTCGTTCTTGACACACGAGCGGGAAACGTTGGAGGCGGTGATCGCGGCAAGGCAGTCTGCATCGTCGAAGCTGCCCGCTGCGGGGCAGACCGGCGACCAAGCCTCGATGCAATCGTGGATGGGAGCGGAGTCGGCACTGACGGGTGCCTTGGGCCGATTCTCGATGGTGATCGAGGCCTACCCAGAGCTGAAGGCCAACGAAACGGTTAGCAACTTGATGGAAGAACTGACCAGCACCGAAAACCGGATCTCTTACGCCCGCCAGCTGTACAACGACTCAGCGACCAACTTTAACATCCGACGTCGCAAGTTTCCCGCCGTCCTGTTCGCCGGCGCGGTCGGATACAGCGACGACTTGCTGATGATCGAGTTCGACGATCACACCGAGATTCAGTCGGCACCTCGGGTCAACCTGAACGAAAACACGGAGCAGCCGTTGGCCACCGCCGGCGTCTAAGGCAACCGCGTTCAAGCTGTCCCGTCATGCTGAATTTTCGATCACGACGACTCCACGCCGTCCGTCGGTCCGCTCAACTCCTGTTCTTGATCTCCGTCACGGAGATCGCGGCGTCGTTGCTGACGGGAGCAGTGGTGGGATACCTGTTCATTGTTCCCAGCGTCTTGATCGAGTATGACGAGAAGCTGAAGTGGGAAGCGGCCTATTCCAAGCCGGCCCATCTACAAGGTTTCTCAACCGATGTTCAGGGACATCGATCGCTGGTACCGCACGCTCCGGTTCAGGCATCGTCCTACCCCGCTCCGAAGCGATCGTTCGAATCGTTCCGCAATCGGCATCGACGACGCGGTGTTGAGGAGCCGGCGCACCTGGCCTACAGCCGTCTGCCGCGACTGACCGTCTTCTTGGTCACGGCCGGCGTGGCCTCCGGCATCATGCTGATTGGTCTGGGAGTTGCCACCGCATTGAAGCGCCGATCGCTTCGTGAAAAAGGGGGACGGTTACTGGCGTTGGAAATGGGAGCACGAGAGATCGCGGACAACAGCCGCGGCGAAGAACGCCAGCTCGTCAACATCGTCGAAGAGTTATCGATCGCGAATCACATGTTGCCTCCCGCACTGTTCGCCTTGGACGGCGAGTCGGGGATCAACGCGTTCGCGGCGGGCTTCACCGAAGAAGACCAGTCGGTTGTCGTCACCGCCGGTGCGCTGAGACACCTTTCGCGCGACGAAATGCAGGCGGTGATCGCGCACGAGTTCTTTCACTTGATCGAGGGCGACACTCGGATCGGTACGGAGTTGACCGCGGCGATCTACGGCATGGACGGCATTTGCCGAATTGCCGAAACAATGATTCGCGACGGGGCAGAAACGCTCCACGATGACAAGAGACATCACGGCGGCGGATTGGCATGGATCATCTTTGGCGTTGCGCTCTGGCCGTGCGGTTTGATTTGCACAATTGCCGCGCGCCTGTTGTCCAACGCCATCTGCCGGCATCGTGAGTTGGCCGCTGACGCTCACGCCGTCGCAACAACCCGCCACCCAGACGCTCTGGCCACCGCACTTCGCAAGGTCGCCGGGTGTCCCAAGGCGGGTCGATTGACGACTCCCAACCGGTCTCTGGTCGCGCCCATGCTGTTTGTCGCAGGTGACCGGTTTTGCCAAAGATTGATGGCAACGCACCCACCGCTGTGGAAACGAGTGCGGGCGGCATCTCGCGGCGGAGAGCTGACTCCGATCGTCGTCGACTTGTGTGACGGTCGCCCCACCCTCGGCTCGGCGGCCCCTCGTACAGCCGAAGTCCTGAAACGCGTCTTTTCGGGTCAGGAAGAACTGAACGTGCAAGCGGATCCCGCTGCGGCAACCATCCTTGCCG
>JBCCUO010000193.1:0-6865 GCA_039196805.1 Planctomycetota bacterium
CAAGCGGCTGGAGTATCGCGGTTACGACAGCTCGGGAGTCGCCATTCATGGCGGCGACGACATCTCGGTCGTCCGCGCGGTCGGGAGAATTCAAGCGCTTGCCGATCGTATCGGAACCACTCAACCAACCGGCACACTGGGGCTGGGCCACACGCGATGGGCCACCCATGGACCGGCAGTCGAAGAGAACGCTCATCCGCATATCGGCGGTGGTGGCGAGGTGGTTGTCGCGCACAACGGTGTGATCGAAAACTTCCAGATTCTGAAAGACGACCTGAAGCAAAAGGGCTACTCGTTCGTATCGGCGACCGACACTGAGGTGATCGCACATCTGATCGCAGAGGGATTGAAGCGTTCGCCAGCCTCCGACAACCAGCCCAACACGCACTATGTATCGGCCGTTCAGTGGGCGATCAGCCAGCTTCGCGGCACGTATGGACTCGCCGTTGCCTTTCGCGACCGGCCAGACTTGTTGATCGCCGCACGATTTGGCAGCCCTCTGGTGATTGGTGTGGGGCGGGGCGAATACTTCATCGCCAGCGACGCGTCACCGATTGCCGGACGAACCGACCGCATCGTCTATTTGGCTGACCACCAGGTCGCCGTCCTGACCGCCGACGGGTTTTCGGTGCTGCACCGCGATCAAGGCAAAGTGCAGGTCGATATCCGCCCGCTCGAGGTCGACGAGGACGAAGTCAACCTGGAAGGTTACGACCATTACATGCTGAAGGAGATCTTCGAGCAGCCAGACTCTATTCGCAACGCAATGCGTGGCCGATTGGACGACCAGCACGCGACCGCCGTGTTTGGTGGGCTGAATCTGACGCCTCAGCAACTACGTGGCGTCGAGCGGATCATCTTGACCGGATGCGGAACCAGTTGGCATTCAGCGTTGGTCGGTGAATACCTGATCGAAGAGTTCGCTCGGATCCCCGTCGACGTCGAGTATGCGAGTGAGCTTCGCTATCGAAATCCGCCGATCGATAACAACACGTTGGTGTTTGGGATCACGCAGAGCGGTGAGACCGCCGACACATTGGCAGCGCTGAATGAGACCAAACGAAAAGGGCACCGCACACTGGCCATCTGCAACGTCGTGGCCAGTTCGATTGCTCAGGCAGCCGACGGTGGTGTCTACCTGCATGCCGGCCCCGAAATCGGCGTGGCCAGCACCAAGGCCTACACATCACAGTGCTGTGTCTTGGCGATGCTGGCCCTGTATCTGGGACGAATGCGTCATCTGAGCTTTGACGCCGGGGCAAGGATCATTGAGGAGCTGCGTCGACTGCCGGCCGCTGTCCAGCAAGCCCTCACGTGCGACCCTCAGGTGCGAGGTGTGGCTGAGAAATACAAAGATTGCACGACGATGTTGTACCTGGGGCGACAGTACAACTTCCCCACGGCGTTGGAAGGGGCGTTGAAGCTGAAAGAAATCAGCTACATCCATGCCGAAGGCTACCCGGCGGCGGAGATGAAGCATGGCCCAATCGCGTTGGTCGACGAGCACACTCCAAGTGTCTTCATTGTGCCGCAAGGGACCACGTACGACAAAGTGCTGGCAAACATGGAGGAAGTGAAGGCTCGTGGAGGTCCCGTGATCGCGGTGGCTTGCCACGACGACCCTCAGATCGAATCCTTGGCCGACGATGTGATTCACATTCCCATGGTTCCTGAGTTCGCTCAGCCCATTGTGTCCGTTATTCCCCTGCAGCTGCTGTCGTACCACATTGCGCTGATGCGCGGATGCGATGTCGATAAACCTCGGAACTTAGCCAAGAGTGTGACCGTCGAATAGACACTCGATTCGTCCGTCCACTGAGTCCCCCTGGCAACTTTTTGTCCCCACTGTTTGAGCGCTACTCCATGAAGATTTCCGGTCTCAGTTACAACTCTCGAAAAGCCCTGATGGTCAATATCGGCGAAGCGGCAGGCGAAGAGATTGCCAATTTGATCAGCAGCATGGCGGCCGAAATCGAGGAACTCCGGCGAACCAAGGTCAGCGTTACCAAGATCGTCCCAGGCGAAAAACGGGATCAGGAAGCCTTCTTCGAGGAACCCGTGTAAAGGGGCCAAGGGTGAATTGCCGCCAGCGGCCCTGCGAGTGCTTCGCACAATTGCCCCCTGACCCCGTTGCCACTCGGGCACCCACGGAGGGCGAGCCGCGCCGTTGACATTTTGGCATCGACAGTTGACAGTGACGTGTCCGGCAGGCGGCTTGATTGGAGCACGATCTGGCCGAACGTTTTTGGCTGACAGAGTGTCCAGCCTGCCGGGGCACCCTTGCCTGGCCCATTTCTTCCCTCGGTAACACCGACCAAGATGTCAACTGACTCTCCGTCCGCGCCGCGGACGATGCTGGACAAAATCTGGGACCAACACGTCGTCGACTCGCCCGCTGGCGGCCCCGCCATTCTGTACATCGACTTGCACCTGGTCCACGAAGTCACCAGTCCGCAAGCGTTTGAAGGCCTTCGCATTGCCGGGCGTGGCGTTCGGCGTCCAGAGCGTACGATTGCGACTCCCGATCACAACGTTCCGACCACGGACCGCAGCCTACCGATCACGGACGAAATCAGCCGCAAGCAGATCGAAACACTGCGCCAGAACTGCAAAGAGTTTGGCATCACTCTGTTCGATATCGGGGACGTGCGACAGGGAATCGTTCACGTCATCGGTCCCGAGAACGGCTACACGCAGCCGGGAATGACGATCGTATGTGGCGACAGCCACACCGCGACTCACGGCGCATTCGGAGCCCTGGCTTTCGGGATCGGCACCAGCGAAGTGGAACACGTGCTTGCCACGCAAACCCTGCTTCAGTTCAAACCCAAAACGATGGAACTGCGTGTCGATGGCGAGTTGGCTCGAGGCGTGACGGCCAAGGACTTGATCCTCTATCTGATCGGCCAGATCGGGACGGCGGGCGGGACCGGATACGTCTTGGAGTACACCGGTGATTGCGTGAGAGCGTTGTCAATGGAAGAACGGATGACCGTTTGCAACATGTCGATCGAGGCGGGAGCCCGAGCCGGGATGATCGCACCGGATCAGATCACGTTCGATTACTTGCGTGGACTTCCCGAAGTGCCCGCCGACTTCGACGCTGCGGTCAAGCGTTGGCAACAGCTGCCCAGCGATGCGGGAGCCAAATACGATCAATCGAATGTCTATCAGGGCGCCGATATTCAGCCGCAAGTCACATGGGGCACCAATCCCGGACAGGTGCGAAGCGTCACCGATCAAATACCAGATCCAGGTGACTTTGACGACGTCAGCGAACAGAAGTCGACCGCCCAGGCGCTGGAGTACATGGGACTGACTAGCAAGACGCCAATCCAAGATGTGACGCTCAATCGCGTGTTTATCGGGTCATGCACCAATGCTCGCATCGAGGATCTGCGCGCCGCAGCCGCCGTGGTCAAAGGTTATCGCTGCAGCGGAGAAGTGGATGCGATGGTGGTGCCCGGTAGCGGCCAAGTCAAAAAGTAAGCTGAATCCGAAGGGCTGGATCGCGTCTTCCGGGAGGCTGGCTTTGATTGGCGGGAAGCAGGATGCAGCATGTGTTTGGCCATGAACCCCGACAAGTTGGCACCAGGCGAACGATGTGCCAGTACTAGCAATCGAAACTTTGAGGGGCGGCAGGGCAAGGGCGGTCGAACGCACTTGGTCAGTCCCGCGATGGCGGCTGCGGCAGCCGTCGAAGGACACTTTGTCGACATTCGCGGCTGGAACTACAAGGCCTAGCGGATCGCCCATCCACCGCCACGAGCCAGCGATTGTTCCGATTGCGTGCTCCCAACGCAGAACGTCAGCAACCCATCACATCCCGAAGCCTTTGTTTTGAAGTTGCGCTTTTGGATTTCACGCTCCCGCTTGCGGGAGGGTCAGACGCAGGCCAACGCTGCGCGTCGGTGCCCTCAGCCGGGGAGGGCTCGGAAAAGACCCTCTCCGGCCCTTGGAGGCGGACTCTCCCGGAGGGAGAGTGTGATTCAGATTGCCGAGGTTTGCGACGCAAGCCCTTTCCGTTCAACGAAACATCCCCGTGTGCTACCGCACTGCCGCTATTGAAATATCCGGGCAAGACAAATCACCTACGGAGTCAACGATGAAATCCTTTACCGTTCATGAAGGCGTAGTTGCGACGCTGGATCGCGCTAATGTGGATACTGACCAGATCATCCCGAAGCAGTTCCTGAAGCGGATTGAGCGCACCGGGTTTGGCCAGTTTCTGTTCTTTGACTGGCGATATCTGGACGACGGCAAGACACCCAACCCCGAGTTTGATCTCAATCAACCGCGTGTTGCTGGTGCTTCGGTCCTGGTAGCGGGGAAGAACTTTGGCAGCGGCAGCAGTCGAGAGCATGCCGTGTGGGCGCTGGACGACTACGGTTTCCGCTGTGTGATCGCGCCGTCGTTCGCGGACATTTTCTTCAACAACTGCTTCAAGAATGGATTGCTACCAATCGTTTTGGATGAGGCGAGTGTGCAGCAACTCTTCGAAAACGCCAAACAAGACGGTTACCAGCTCAAGATCGATTTGGAGAGTCAGACGATTCGCGACGGCGCGGGTTTTGACAAGAACTTCGAGGTCGACGAGAGCCGCAAGCACAAATTGCTCCACGGCTTGGACGACATCGCATTGACGTTGCAGCACGAAGACAAGATCTCGGCCTACGAAGCTGCCAGAAGCTGGTAGCGGCAACGCGATTCAAGGAAAGAAGGCGTCCCGGCTGGGTCGGCAGATCCGTTCGCTTGCGAAGACGGATCGATCTGCCCCGGGACGGCGTGCGAACGAAGTCCTCCCTTAGGACGACCCCGACGGACGACGGGTTTAACGCAGCGTTTTGCCAGCTTTCGCCGCAAGTTCCAAATGCCCGTACAACATTTGGTCACGGCGAACGATGTAGAACTTTGAGCATGGCCCTTGCTGCACTTCAGGTTGCTCCACGATCCCCGCCAAGTCGTTGATCGATGCGGTTTGCCAACCGTGAATCCCCAACAAGATGTCTCCTTCCTGAATCCCCTGTTCCGCTGCTGCTGAGCCTGGTCGCACGGCTGTGATGTACAATCCGCCGGTATAGGACGTGCGGTTACGGGCGTTGATGCGACGCATCACGTTTGTCGAGACACGCTTGGCCTGAACTCCAATCGCTTGCCAAGCGATGTCGCTTGGAGGTAGCTGTCGGCGTGGCACCTCATTGAGTTGCAGAGCCAGCTGATACAGTTGGGCGTCGCGTTCGACTTCTAAGCTGACCGGTTTGCCTGTCTGGGCCGTCAACATGGCCAACGCATAGTCCAGGCGATCATCCACCGTGCGTCCGGCGACCCGCAGCACTCGGTCGCCCGGCTTCAAGCCTTCCTTTTGTGCCACGCTTCCCGAAGTGACCTGGGCAACCGTCACGCCATCCCCATCGCGAGGCCCACCCGCGGTTCGAACCCCCAAGGTGAATCGACGCGCGTTGTGGTCTTCAATCATCCCGGTCACGGTCTCAATCACCTGGTCGATCGGAATGGCGAAGGCGATCTGCTGAGCCCCCACTCGAACGGCCACGTTCACGCCGATCATCTCACCATCGATGTTCAGAAGGGGACCACCCGAGTTGCCCGGGTTGATTCCAGCGCTGACCTGAATCAGGTCTTCGTAGTCTTGAGTTTCATTGACGGGGACATCGCGATGCAAAGCGCTGATGATCCCGGTCGTCATCGTGTGTGTGTAGCCAAATGCGTTGCCAATGGCGATGATCGACTCGCCAACCATCAGGTCGCCGCTAGTGCCCCGAGGGATGGTCTTCAGTGTCTTTTCGCCACGAATCTTGATCAGTGCCAGATCGTTTCTCACCTTGGACGCAATCAAGTCAGCGCGGACTTCAGTGTTGTCGTGCAGCGTGACGCGAATGTCGGCAACATCCTCGACGACGTGAAAGTTGGTGATCACGTAGCCACGCGGATCAATGACGACGCCCGTGCCCATTCCGTTGACCTGGCGAAGCGTCGACTTTCCTGTCGCTCCCGCCATGCTGGCCGCGGTCGATCGCACCGTCTTTTGGCCATGGATGTTGACCACCGCCGGTGCCGCTCGGCGAAACGCCAGGACCGCTGGGGTCTCGCGTGCCGCGGAGATTGATGGGCTTGAACGAGGAGAACTCTGCGGTGCATCCGCCGTTGCGTCGGCTGCGGACACGGTTCCCATCCAGGATGCAAGAACCAGTCCGGCCAGGCGCCACGCAGATCGCTTTAGAAAAACTCGCATGGATCTCCATACCCAACAAAGGAGCGTCGACTTGGTCCGGGACACGTCCTTCGGGACCGCGTCCGTCGAAACCGGCAATACCGGTACGGCCCTTTGCATCGGATCATTGGCAGAGGAGGATTGAGCGGCCAGCAGCCACCCGGCAAGGTTTACCAGACTTAACAATCGGCGATTCAGAAATCGCAAAATGGGTCGAGAAGTCGACCGATTCCCTCATGAGAGCGGCGCGTGCGACCGGACCAATCTCAGCGAGCAGAGCAAGTCTTGAAGTTGCGCCGTGTGTACATCGGAAGCTTCCGAAGGGCATCAACGCACTTCACGCTGGCTCCCTTCTCCCCCGGCTTTGCGGGAAAGAGAGGCTGGAGATGCGGGGGGCCAGCGAGTTGGGAGTTGGGTACGGACCTGCAGATTTGGCTGCATGGTTGTCGTTGACTCCAACCGGATGACCAGAACAGCTGCGCCGAGCGTGAGCACGAGCACGGTCGAGTAGGGGAGGCCGCCGCTAGCGGCGGGCCGCCCCCCTCTTCAAACCGGACGTGCGGATTTCCCGCATCCGGCTTACCAACGGCATTTCGCAGGCAAAGCAGACACGAGCCTCAACGCGACGACGTAAGA
>JBCCUO010000194.1:0-6826 GCA_039196805.1 Planctomycetota bacterium
ATCGGGTAACGCCCCAGTTCGCCGAGACGTCCCACCTCAGATGGATCAAGAAGAGGTTGTATCCAGTCAACCGCCGGGTCGGTTGTACCTTGCTCGGATCGCGTCTCGATGTCGTTGCTTGCTGGCTGGATCGACTCGTCACGCGAGCGTTCAGTCGGGGCGTGGCTTGGCAAATGCCCCAGGGAACTCTCGCGGAGCACCTGGCGAGTCTCGTTCCACCAGCGTTCGTTTCCCGAAATCGATTCCAAGACTCGGCGGCAATGTTTGCATTCGTCGAGATGCCGCTGTGTTTCGGCATGCTGACTTGGCGTTAGAGAATCCTCCAACAGCTGAAGCAATTGCCGAGGCGCAATGTGTTGGTCTCGCTTCGCAATCACGATTCTGATCCCACTTCGTGCTGGTGCACATACTCGCGAATCCGCTTCAGGATCCGGCACTTGGCGACGTAGACTGCTCCCTCGGTGATGCCCAGTTGTCCGGCGACCTCGCTGACCGAGTGATTCTCCACACAGGTCCTCCAAAACGCGATCCAGTTCTGTTCGGAGGTCCGTTTGCGAATCTCGGCGGCAGCTTGGCGAAACAGCTGACGACGCAACTCGGCGTCAAACGCCGCGATGAGCTGTGTCGGGATGTCACGATTCGATTCGGCAGTCGCATCCATCCGCCTGACAACGTTGCTGTCTCCCGTTGCCTGCTCGCGAAGGCTCTGACGTCGGAAATGATCGATCGTTGCATTGCGTGTGATTTGTGTCAGCCAGCCGCGAAAGCTTCCCGTTGAATCAGGATTGAACTCGCTGATCGACTTGGACACGGACAGCAACACTTCTTGGACGATCTCGCGACAGTCGGCGTCCTGCGACCCTCGGCTTTTGGCAACGCGATAGATCACAGGCTCGTACAGGCTGATGAAGTCTGCCCAAGCTTGATCATCACGAGAGTCTCGCAGCCGAACCAGCAAGCTTCGCCGCGTCGTGTTAGGGTCCAAAACCAGCGTATCCATTCCGGTGCCACTGAGATTGCGGGCGTTTCCCTATGTAACACGGGCGACACGGCAATTCCTTGCACGGCACGCCAAAAAAATCAGCAAAACGATGAAGCAAACGGCGGTTGCCGATGGATCGTTACCATCAAGTCACTCGCCGATGTCCTCGTTCCAGAGCTGGGGATAGGTGGCGATGAAGGTCCTCATGAGCTGGATGCATTCTTGGCTGCCGACGATCTGTAGGTCGACGCCTCGGTCTCGCACATGTTGTTCGGGGCCCTGAAAAGTCTCGTTCTCGCCGACAATGATGCGCGGAATCTTGTAAAGCAGCGCCGCTCCACTGCACATGTCGCACGGCGAAAGCGTTGAATAGAGCGTGGCGCGAGCATAGTCCTTGGCCGTCAGGCGGCCTGCGTTTTCCAAGCAGTCCATCTCGGCATGCAGAGTCGGACTACCACTTTGCACTCGTCGGTTGTGACCTCGGCCGACGATTTGATCGTCAATGACCAAGATCGAGCCGATCGGGATTCCCCCTTCGTCGCGTCCCACGATCGCTTCGCGAATCGCTTCGGTTAAGAATCGGTCCATGACTGCTCCCGTGTTTCGAATGCTTCGTGACGGCCTCGCGATGCGCACCCTCAAACAAAACTGAAACAAATCATTATGCTGTTGGCTTGCGATACTTGGTTCTGGGTCGTCCCCCGGCAGTGTATCCCAATCCCTTCGATACAACACCAACATGGTCGATGCCAGTCAGCAGGATGAGGGCCCTGATCGCGAGCCCACGCGATTTGGGATCATGGGCACGGGGCGGATCACGCGGCGTTTGGTCGCGGACTTGCAGTCGACACCAGGCGTTCAAGTGACCGCCATCGCCAGCCGGACGGCCGATCGCGCCAAGTGGTATGCCGACCAGTACGGAATCGGCCATGCGATTGAGGGCTACGATGCCCTGATGAATCGCGACGACGTGGATGCGGTGTACAACTCGTTGCCTCCGTCGCTGCATCTGGAATGGTCCTGCCGAACGGCACAGGCGGGCAAACATCTGCTGTGCGAAAAACCGCTGGTCTGCACGCCCGCCGAATTCAAAACCCTTGACGACGAGTTTCGAGCGGCCAAGAGACGTTGGCTCGATGCGACCGGCTGGCTACATCATCCTCGCACCCAGGCTTTCGCCGGCTGGATTCAAGACGGCAGACTTGGAAAGCTGGGTCACCTCAGCGCGGCGGTCTCATTCTACGAACCCTTTCAATCGGGAGAACATCGCTTGCGCGCGGACCTGGGTGGCGGCTGTCTGTTAGACTTAGGCTGGTACTGTGCCGGGTTTGCCTGTTTCGTCATGGGCAAACGTCCCAGCCGAGTGTTTGCCGACACGTCCGATCGCGATGGAGTTCCGATTCGCATGACCGCGATGCTTTGGTTTGAGGGTGGAGTGACCGCAACACTATCGTGCGGCTACGACACTGCCACGCGGAAGTGGTTGGAGGTGGCGGGCAGCGATGCCTCGCTGGTTTGTGACGACTTCACTCGCCCTTGGCCGGACAAACCCGCGAGATGCTGGATCCACGAGGCGTCCGGACAAGTCCAACAGCACGCCTTCGAAGGCCACCAAGAACGTAGCATGATCGAGAAGTTGGTCGGGGATTCCGATCTGGCGACCCTACACAAGCAGGCCGAACAGACTCAGGTCCTGGTCGACGCATTATCTCGCTCGGCGGTCAGCAGAAGCGTGATCGACGTTCCTGTGGAGGATACGACACGATGAAACTGATCAACGCCATCATCCAGCCAACCAAACTTTCCACTGTGCGCGAGGCTCTCCGAGAGATCGGGATCGACCAAGTCTCGATCCTGGACGCGATCGGCTACGGCCGCCAACGTGGCCAGAAGGCGAGTTTCCGCGGGAACGAGTACCGCGTCGACATGCTGCGTAAGATCACACTGGAAGTCCTGGTTCAGGACGATGACGTCGAACGGGTTATCGATGCGATCGGCACGAACGCACGGACCGGCAGTGACGGCGAAATCGGCGACGGAAAGATCTTTGTCCTGCCTGCCGCCGAAGCAATTGACCTAGCCCCCACCAGCAGGCTGTAGAATCGCCGCGTTCATGGCGGGTAGGGCATCTGATCATTGGCATGTGCGTCGCCAACGATGTCAGGGTATAGTGGCAGGTATCCTGCCCCGCCAGTTCTTGGCAAATCTGAACCCTCGGTTGTCTTGCTTCGGAGACGGTCTATCCATGAGATCCGCGACACGCGTGCTGATTCTTGGTTGGCTGTTTGTCTGCCTGGCCGGCCAGGTCTACTCGAACGAGTCGAAGGACGACGAACAGTCGATGCGGTTCTTTGAATCCCGCATCCGGCCTTTGTTGATTGAACGCTGCTACGAATGCCATGCCGAGGACGAGTCCGAGGGTGGGCTAAGGCTTGACCTGCAGGAGTCACTGAGTGAAGGGGGAGACAGCGGCCCGGCCGTGGTGGCCGGTGCCCCCGAGCAAAGCTTGCTGATGTCGGCGGTTCGGTACGAAGAGCTGGAGATGCCGCCGGATGAGCCGCTGAGTGCCGACCAGCAGCGTGACCTGGAACGTTGGATCAAGCACGGCGCCTATTGGCCAAAGGACCTGGGTCACGCAACCGAATCGGACGCCGAGGACCAATCGTGGTGGGCAGCTGAGCCACTGAATCCAGGACAAGCACCGGAGGCGATTCCGTATGACCGCTCAGATACCCAGCAGTTGGACACAGGCGGCGGAGGGAACGCGATCGACCGGCACATCGGACGCCAACTGGCTGAGGCAGGATTGTCTCCCTCCCCGCCCATCGATCGGACTCGACTGATTCGTCGACTGACCTACGACTTGATGGGCCTGCCCTCGTCGCCGCGCGAGATTCAGAAGTTCCGTGATGACCGGCATCCCACCGCGTATCGGCGACTGGTCGACCGCACGCTGGCCAACCCGGCGTACGGCGAGCGGATGGCTCGCAAGTGGCTCGACGTGGTTCGCTACGCCGAATCGGACGGCTATCGCGCCGATGGCTACCGACCCTCGGCGTGGCGGTATCGCGACTGGGTGATCGATGCGATGAACCAGGGCATGCCGTACGACGAATTCGTGACCATGCAAGTCGCCGGAGATGAAGTCGCCCCCGGTGCAGGAGGCAACGTTGCGGCAGGTTTCTATCGGCTTGGCATTTACGAATACAACCAACGCGACGCCGAAGGGCATTGGCAGACGATTGTTGACGAGCTGACGGATGTCACTGCGGACGTCTTCATGGCGACGGGCATGGCCTGCGCGAAGTGCCACGACCACAAGTTCGATCCGATTCCCCGAGCAGACTATTTCCGTCTCCGCAGTGTTTTCGAACCGCTGGTATTCGTCGATCAACGGGCCGCAACCAAACCGAGTGACCAACTTGAAAGCCTGTTGGCGAAGCTGCGTGAGCTTGAGGGGGACGCGGTCAGCCAATTGGGACGTGCGGCGGTCGTCCGCTTTCCGGACGAGATCATCGCGATGTACGACAAGCCCGCCAACGAACGCGACAGCTATGAAAGCCAAATGGCGTACCTGGTGTCTCGACAAGTGGTCGACGAAGGCCTGAAAGCGAACAAAGTCAAAGAGAAGCTGGGCAAAGAGGCGGCTGCGGAACGCGATCGCTTGCTGAAGAAGCTGAGAGCCTTGAATGCGGACCCTTACGCTCAGCCGGCCGTGATGACGATCGGTGACGCGACGGGCGAAATTCGTCCGACGCGGCTGCCTGGCCGGACATCGGGGAGAAGTTTCCAGCCGGGCATTCCCGAGATCTTTGGCGGACAGGACCTTCAGCTTTCTCAGCCGATGAGTGCTCCGCAATCGACCGGACGGCGATCTGCGTTGGCGCGTTGGCTCACGTCCCCGGACAATCCGATCACACCCCGGGTAATCGTCAATCGACTTTGGCAATATCACTTTGGGACCGGACTGGTCTCCAGCCCCAATGACTTTGGACGACTGGGGTCCCCGCCAACCCACCCCCGGTTGCTCGACACGCTTGCCCTGGAATTGATCGATTCGGGCTGGGACCTGAAGCGTCTCCAGCGTCAGCTGGTGCTGAGCCGGACCTATCGGCAGTCATCGGTCCACCCCGACCAAGAACAGGGCATGTTGGGTGATGCTCAGAATCGATTGCTCTGGCATCATCCGGTGCGACGCTTGGATGCCGAGCAGTTTCGCGATTCGCTGCTGGTGTCCATGGGGACGCTACGGCGCTCCATTGGTGGCCCGAGCCAGTCTGGCGCTCCTCCCTACCGTTCCATCTACATGCAGCGAAAGCGGAATCAGATGGACGAGATGCTGGGGACGCTGGACGCTCCGACCGGAGTCGTCGGCACGGCTAAGCGAGATGTCACCATCACCGCACCACAAACGCTGATGTTGCTGAACAACTCACGCCTGATCAGCGTCGCCAACAAGATTGCCGAACAAACATGTCGAGACCTTGGCCAGACCGCGAAAGCGTCATCGATCACACACGATCAGGCGTGGGCATTCGTGGATCACGCTCATGAACTGGTCACCGGCATGCCAATCGAGACAATCGAGGATCAAGCACTGGTTGACGCTTTGGTCCAGCTGGCGTCCAAGGGCCAGAGTGAGCGTGCCGACGTTTGTCATGTTCTGATCAACAGCAACGCGTTTCTGTTTGTGGAGTAGGTCGATCGAATGATGCCTTGGTCCCGTCTTTGTCGTTCGGTTGATCTGCCCCATCACCAGCCGATTCATGATCGCCGCCAGTTTCTGACCCAGGCGGGCGCCGGGTTTGGCGCCGTCGCGCTGCGGGGCATGATGGCGGGTGACGCTCAGGCGAACTCAGTCGATGCGAGTGGTTTTTCGGAGGACGGTTTGTCGGGCGTCCACCATCCCGCCAAGGCCAAGAGTGTGATCTTCCTGTTCATGGAGGGTGGCCCCAGCCAGCTGGATACCTTTGATCGCAAACCGCTGCTGAATGATCTTGCCGGCAAGCCGTTGCCGAGCAGCTTCAAGGCTCCGATCACGGCGATGGGTGAGAAGGGGGCGCCCCTGCTGGCGTCCAAGCGAAAGTGGAATCGACATGGGGAGAGTGGCCTGGAGATCAGCGATTGGTTTCCCCAGGTGGCCAAGCACGCCGACGATCTGGCGGTGATTCGATCTTGCTATGGCGAGGGGATCAACCACGCCGGTGGATGCAACTTGATGAACACCAGCAGCATCCTGGGCGGAAGACCGTCGCTAGGTGCTTGGACCGCTTACGGATTGGGCAGCCTGAACGAGAATCTACCCAGCTACGTCATCATGCAGGACACTCCGGTCGGCGTCGTCAACGGAGTGCGCAGTTGGGGTAATGGTTTTCTGCCGGCAACCTACCAGGGAACCCCCGTGGGCGGCGGCAAGGATGGCCAGGCGATTGCCAACCTGGCCCTACCAAAGGGTGTCGACGACAAGCGACAACGCGAAAAGTTGGATCTGATTCGTCGGATCAATCGCGCCCACGCTACACGCCTGCCGGGCGTCTCGGAGTTGGATGCTCGGATCGCGTCGTACGAATTGGCGTATCGGATGCAATCCGCCGCACCGGAGGCGGTCGACCTGGCAAGTGAGACGGAAGCCACGCAGCGACTCTATGGACTAGATGACAAACGAACGCAAGGTTTTGGCAAGCTGTGTCTACTGTCTCGTCGATTGGTCGAACGCCTCCGGTGCGGCGGATTGCATCCGATACGCCAATTCGTACGACGCGATCCGAGCATCCAACTCCGAGACGCCCGGCAGGCGTGTAGCGTGGGCGCGATTGATCCGACGAATCAGATCCAACTTTTCGC
>JBCCUO010000195.1:0-6768 GCA_039196805.1 Planctomycetota bacterium
GACCTGTTCGAGTCTGGGTCGACGATTGACGTGCCAGAGTTCTACCAGTTGGTGGCAACCTCCGAGTCGGCAACGACGGAAGATGATCTCTCGTTTGTGCCGACCAGCGTGAATGTCGATGCTGACGCCAAAAAAGTCACGATCGACTTTGGCACCAACCTGAATGACTTGGTGACCGCCGAAGACTCGACCGCATTTCGTCTTCGTGTTGGCGATGCCAGCGATTTCGAAGACTTACGGATCACCCCGATCGAGCTGACGTCCAACGCCCTGGACCCCGGACAGAGCATCGCAACGGCGACCGACCTAACAACAGAGGCGAATGCCGCCGGAGCAGCCGCAGGCGGAGCGTGGACGCTGTTGATCGACAGCGAAATCGACAACGTTGACGTCACTCCGCTGGCCGACAATGCGGGTGGTCGGCATGAACCGGGGCACCGTGATCATGAGTTGGACAGTGACATGCATGTCTCGTCGATCGATGGCGACAATGGCATCACGGTCACGGAGTACACGTTCTTTCGTAATCAGAGTTACGGTGTCGACGCGTCCGGGGCTCCCGTCTTCACGCAGATCAACGATGCGCAAGAGCAGCGCTTTCGCGAAACGCTGGAGATCTACTCGGCACTGACCGGCGTCGAGTTTGTCGAAACCGAGTCGTCGGGACTGCGTTTGATCGTCGGGGATCTGTTCGCAGCGGATCCAGACTCCACCAGCGGACCCGGTGGCGTCGCCGGCCTGGGAGGCCCTGGTCAAGTCACCATGGACTTCGCCGACTTCGCGACGCCGGAAAGCAACGCGCCGGGCCTTTCGTTCTTTCAAACGGCCTTGCACGAAGTCGGTCACGCGCTGGGCCTTCGACATGCGTACGACATCGAGGGCGCCTTGATGGGAGACGGCAATGCCAGCGATTGGGTCTTCCCCGGGCTGGACGACATTGTCCATCTGCGGCACCTGCACCAACGCGAGGCATTGGACGTCGATCTCTATCGCGTCGAATTGACATCCGACGGCAACCTTTCGGTGCAAACCAATGCCGAGCGGCTCGCCGATTCCAGTTTGCTGGATTCGCGGCTGGTGCTTTATCGAGAAGAGCCCGACGGATCGGTCCAACAGATCGCAGCCAACGATGACTACTTTGGCTCCGACGCGCTGATTGACATTGATCTCCCGTCGGGAACGTACTTCGTCGCCGTTGCCGCCGACGGAAATGTGGACTTCGATATCGACACCGGTGTACCGGCCGAGGGCGGAGTCAGCGAGGGAGCTTACCAACTGCGGATGGAGTTCTCTCCCCAGGACGTGTCCGCGACCATGACCGATGCCGACGGGAGCGGCTTGGACGGAGACCGCGACGGTTTGGCCGGTGGCAACTACGACTTCTGGTTCCGCACGACGACCGAAGACCAGACACTCTATGTGCAGAAGCCGTCGGGTGCCGCCGAGGTTGGGGGTGACGGTTCGTTGACGGCGCCGCTGGACAACATCGATGACGCATTGGCGATCGCCGCGGCAACCACTGGCGCTATCGTTCGCATCCTGCCGTCTGGGGGCAGTGACGATGACCTGTCGACTCCGTCCGATGCAACGGCCTACGAGATCGGTCGCATCAGCTCGCTGAATCGCACTCTGGAGGATGGCCGCAACTTGGTCGTCCCCAACGACACCACCGTGATGATCGATGCGGGTGCGATTCTAAAATTCCAGGACGCCCGGATTGGCGTTGGCAGCGACGCCGATGGCGTCAATCGTAGTGGATCGGCGATCCAGGTACTCGGCACGCCCGACTTGCCGGTGTGGATGACCAGCTATAGCGACACGACCCTTGGGGCCAACAGCAATCCGATCGACACGGTGCCCGGTAGCGGAGACTGGGGTGGATTGGAAATCCGCAACGATGTCGATCGCGATCAAGGGAGGTATGACGCCGAAAGCCAGGGCTTGTTCCTGAACCACGTCAACCATGCTTCGATCCGTTACGGCGGTGGTGTGGTGTCAACACTTGGCCGAGTGATCGACCCCATCCACCTTTCCGAAGCAAGGGCGGAAGTCTCGTACAACACGATTCGCGACAGCTCCAACGCCGCGATTTCGGCGGACCCGAATACCTTTGAGGTAACGACTTTCACCGAACCCAGGTTCCAATCGCGATCGATCTCGGGTGATGGCTTTGTGCCTGACGTCGAGCGTAATGGGCCGGTTGTGCACGGCAACCAATTGCTCGGCAATTCGACCAACGGCCTGTTCGTTCGCATTGATACCGAAGCGGGAAGCCAGCTGGAAAGCCTGCAGGTAGCAGCACGATTTGACGACACCGACGTCGTCCACGTTCTGGGCGAGAACCTGTTGTTGGATGGCAAACCGGGCGGACCCATTGAGGAGTCGCGTCGGGCGTCTGAAGTGCTCGGTCTGCAAGCGGTGACCGGAGGTGATCTGGCGGCCGGAGAGTACCGCTATTCGTACACATTCGTCGATGGCAACGGCTTCGAGTCTCGACCCTCAACGCCGCAGTCGGTCACGGTCGGCCCAGGCGAAAACGGCGTGCAACTGCTGGGCATCCCGTTGGCGACCGGGGACTTTGTGGGTCGCATTGTGTATCGCAGCGACAACAACGGTCCGTTCCGCGAGGTAGCCCAACTGGATCGGTCGGCATCGATCTACCAAGACAACCTGGCACAAGCGTCCGACTCGGCCGCCACGATCGATCCAACCGATGGCGCCAAACGGCGGGCTCGGCCCAATGCGGCGTTGGTGATTGATCCGGGCACGATCATCAAGAGCCAGGGTGCGAGAATCGAGCTGGACTACGGGACGACGTTGATCGCCGAAGGTGTCGAGGGACAAGAAATCATCTTCACGTCACGCCAAGACGACACCTATGGCGCAAGCGGGACCTTTGACACCAACGACGATGGAGGCAGCACCGGAAGCGCAGGCGATTGGGCCGGCATCTATGCTGGTCGCACGGCTCGCCTCAGCGTCGATCGCGCGCTGATCAAGAACGCCGGTGGCGTCACGGGTGTTGAGGGGACGACGGCGGGATTCAGCCCGATAGAGATCCATCAGGCCGAGGCTCGCATCGCCAATTCGGTCTTCACCGAGAACGCGAATGGCACAGGCGGTCAAGCTGGCAACGACCGCGAGGGGCGCGGACCCAACAGTGCTTCCACCATTCATGTCACCGGAGCCCAACCGACGATCGTCGGCAACATCATTGATGACAATGCCGGTGCCGCGATCGGAATCGATGTGAACTCACTGAGCCAGTCTTACCACGACGACCTGGGTCGCCAGACCGGGTTGTCGGATCTGTACGACACGCCGCCCGCAAACCAGGGGCCCGTGGTGCGCGGCAACCAAATCGGCGGTTCCGATTTCAACGGTATGCTGGTGCGAGGCGGAAACGTCGACATTGGTACGGTCTGGGACGACACCGACATCGTTCACATTCTCCAATCAACGATCACGGACGACAACTTCCACACCTACGGCGGCATACGTTTCGAGAGTGCGCCCGACGAATCGCTGGTCGTGAAGGTGAGCGGTGCCTCGACCGAGATCATCGCGTCGGGCGAGTACTACGACATCACCGACCGTGTTGGGGGCCGCGTTCAGGTTCTCGGCACGCCGGGCTTCCCCGTGGTCATCACTTCGATCTCGGACGACACGGTCGGTGCCGGCTTTGCCCCCGACGGGACGCCGCAAACCCAGACGCAGCGGTCGCCGGGAACACCGATGATCGGCGATTGGCGTGCGATCACGTTGACGCCGTTTAGCCACGACCGAAACGTGGACACGTTGACCGAACTGGAAGGGGCGCTGAGTGGGTTTGGCGACCAAAATTCAGAGATCGGTTCGCACCAAGACCTGGGTCAACTTGCTCCCGACGAATTCAATGGTGACGAAAACCTGCGTTTGGGATTCACGGTACTGGCATCGATCGCGGCGGAGAGTGACGAAGATGTCTATAGCTTCCGTGGCACGGCAGGTACATCGGTATGGATCGATGTCGATCGCACCGATGCCGGTTTGGATACCGTCTTGGAACTGGTCAATGGCGATGGAGAAGTGCTGGCGCTGAGCGACAGTTCGCGCCAGGAGTCGGACAGTGGCGCGTTGACCTATGTGAATCCGATCGATCAAGTGACGGGCGACTTCGTCGGATTCGCCGAAGGTCACGCCACACCGATGCAAAAGGACTTCGAAGCACGAAGCAACGCCCAGGGTGGCGGTCGAAGCGACCTCTACAGTCTGAATGACGGTGACTCGGCCATGCGAGTCGTTTTGCCCGGTTCGGAAGGCACCGTCGGCACGTACTATGTTCGCGTTCGCAGTAACAACGCGTCGGACCTGAGCAATCCCGCAGAGATCGAGAGCAGCCGCGGGACTGGCCAGTCACTGGGTGGTTACCAACTGCAGATTCGGTTGCAAGAGAACGATGAGATTGGCGGATCGATCATTCGCTACGCCGACATCCGCTACGCCAGCACCGGCGTGGACATCGTGGGACTCCCGGCGCACTCGCCACTCACCTCGACGGTCGCCGCTAGTGGTAGCGGCGTCAATCTGGGTAGCCTTGGGTACACCGATCAGGGAGCGATTTCCGTCGCTCGAGACGCCTCCAATCCTGCGTCGATCGATAGCTACACGTTCGACGTTTTCCGCCCCGGGCTTCAAGTCATCCCCGGAGTGACCGACGTCAATGAAGACAACAAAGTCTCAGCCGTCATCGATGTCGACTACTCGGATGGATTGAACCGCCAAGACACCACCGCTTACCTCTATCACGATGGGGTGCTGGTCGCGATCGGAACGGATTCGAACATCACCGATGACCGGCTGGTTCCTTCGGTCGGTGGACTGACGACCGACGAAAGCGTTTTGACGAGTGCCTCGTACGGGGCAAGCGATCCGTTCATCGGACCACTGGAACTGAGCGAAGACGGAACTTACACCGTGCGAGTGGTCGGCCCGGATCAGATGGCCGAAGAGATGACGCAGTTCACCGATGCCGCTTCGAACCGGCCGCTGACGCGATTGGAGCCGTTGGATTCCACGATTCGAATCTCCGACCAGCGATTCCAGCTTCCCGGCGAACGGGACATCGACGCCGAGCAAGCGCCGCAAACAACGCAGGTCGCCTTCGATGGCGACACCTCAAACGTTGTGCCTTGGCATTTGGGCGATGTTTCGCTTGTCGCGCGGACGACGTTCGAAGGCGACAGTGTGACCGGGATCTTCAACCCCTTCACCGGTCGTCACGAAGCGATTGTCTTGGAAGACAACGAGGTCATTCCGACCGATGATGAATTCGAAGTGGTCACGATTCGACCCGATGGATCCAGCATCGCGATTGGCGAAGACGATGGATTCTATGTGGACGACGGTACCGGCTTCACGCGTGTTGGCGACCTGGGAATCAATCTCTTCGAGCACGACTCCGTTGACGCGACCACGGGTGTGTCAACGATTCAGCCCGCCAACGACCGAATCACGTTCAGCAGTCTGGTTTTTGCCAGTCACCCGACGTTGCAAGAAGACTACCTGTATGCCATTGGGACACGAGGAACGTTCGTCGGCAATCAGTTGGAGAATCCCGACTTTGACGGGACTTGGGATTTGACCGCTCCCGTTCCCGTCAGTCCCGGCTACGTGATCTACCGTCTGGATCCTGCCACTGGGGCCGTGATCAGCCGAAACAACGTCGACATGCCGGCTGGGTTCGAGACAGCTGATCCGGTGGAAGTCTTCAATCGCAACGAAGCGTTGCAGGACGATGACAACAACGCTGCGACGCCAAATGTTACTTTGCCGATCCAGCCGTCAGACGGGCTGGAAGATCTTCCAACCCACGTGCCGCACGCCGGCAGCAATGCCGTTCCCCAGACTGGCTTTGCCAACAATGGATCGATCGTAAGAACCGAGTTCTTTGTGCGTGGCGGAGCGCCGATCGTCACGGTGGAACTAGACAACGGCAATCTGATCGAGATGAACATCTCAACCAATGGTGCCGGTGATGGAACTGCTCGCGGTGATTTGCTGCAGCCGTCTATCGGTCAGATTCCTCCTTACACCGGAACCGACGGAAATCCGATCACGCCGATTGCCGTCAACCGTGCAGGCCTGAATCACGTCGGACCGGACGGGTTCGACTACTCGCAGTTAACGTTCGTCGTTGACGACAACAACGACCTCTATGCCTTTGACCAATTTGGAAATCGTCAGTCTATCTTCGCCTTTGGCGCCGACCATGTCGGTCTGGATAGCATCGGCCCGATCACCCAAATCGATTTCCCCGAGGTGGCCAATAACCTCTGGCACCTTTCGGAAACGGAAGCCAACACGGCAGGCCATGGATTTACGCAACTGGACAACGATGCGCGACCGTCGCGTCCTGGTGGCGGAGTGCTGCGGTTTGGCTTGGACGATCTGTCACAGGACTTCAATCACGAATCGACCAGCGCCATCACGAGCGAAGCCGCCCGAATCGGATTGGCCGATGCCGGCGATGTGGTGATTGGCGGAATGCACGGCGCGATTCAAAGTAACGCGTTGGACCTATCCGACGTTCAGGCGGAAGATCTGCCGACCCTGTACTTCACCTACAAGCTGAACACGCAAAACAGCGACGCGGAGATCAACGATGCCGACGACCCGGCGCGTGACACGTTGCGGGTGTATGTCGCTGGCGAAGACGGAGTCTGGGCGCTGGTGGCGACCAACAACTTTGGCTCCTCCGCGGGCAGTGTTCCTGGAGACTTCGCGGAC
>JBCCUO010000196.1:0-6752 GCA_039196805.1 Planctomycetota bacterium
CAAGGTTCCGAAACCAACTCATGTCTTCAACTCAGTCCTGGATGTCTGTAACGAAGTCAAGCAATTCGCCCGCTCGCCCATGGCGTTGGGGCGCTGCAACAGAGGCATATAGCCTTCGCAGAAGGAAAGAGTGGACGTTTTGGCCGTTTTTGAGCCGTTTTCTGAATCAAGATCTCCGGACTGGGTGGATTCTCCGGCCTTAAGTGAACGTTTTGAGCGGATCTATCCCTGCTTCGTCTCGATTCAGACTCCGACCATGCGTGTGCGGCCTTGCAGTTGGCTCGTGTCAGGGGAGGGGCTAAGTGAAGACCGTAAGTTAGCGGTCGGATGCTCACGAGGCTTCACGAATCAAACTAGCTGTCGCGGCTTCGTGCTAAGCTAGTCGCCGATCGGTAAACCAGAGTCCATTCGCTCATCTCGAGTTAACGCATCCCCACGGTCCACCATGAAGAACAGCATTGCCCGCCTACTCTTGCTAGCGGTCGCAGTCATGCACTTTGGCATGACGATCGCGGCGGCTCAGTCACCGGAATCACCTCGGTCAGATTCCAATTCGGCAAGCGCCAACCGCCCGAATGTGCTTTTCATTTTGACCGACGATCAGCGCTACGACGCCTTGAGCTGCATGGGGCATCCTCATCTGAAAACTCCAAACATCGATCGCTTGGCAGCTGAGGGTTTGCTGTTCAAGAACCACTTTTGCACCACCAGTCTTTGCTCGCCTAGCCGAGCTTCGATCCTAAGTGGACTGTACGCACATTCGCATGGCGTCTCAAACAACTTCACCGAGTACCCGACGGACATGATCAGTTTCCCGATGCGGCTACAACAAGCCGGCTACGAAACTGCCTACGTCGGCAAGTGGCACATGGGGGAAAAGAATGACAACCCGCGACCCGGCTTCGACCATTTCGTCACGCACAAGGGACAGGGAAAGTACTTCGATACCGAGTTCAATTTCAATCGTTCCGATCGACGCGTGGTCCCGGGCTACTACACGACCGTCGTCACCGACATGGCCGAGGAGTGGATTGGAAAACGTCGCGGGGATCGACCTTGGATGCTGATGTTGGGTCACAAGGCGCCGCACAGTTTCTACGTGCCCGAAAAGAAGTATCAGACTGCGTTTGACGACGTTGAAGTTCCCTACCCGTCCAGTGCGTTCAACTTGGATGACAAGCCGGCATGGTTCAAAAGACGCTTGGACACGTGGCATGGCATTTACGGCCCCCTTTTCGACTGGAGGAAGGAGTTTCCCGACGAACGTCCCGAGGCGGTCAAAGACTTTGCACGGATGGTGCGAGCGTACTGGGGAACCCTGTTGTCAGTCGATGACAGTGTGGGCCGTCTGTATCAGTTCTTGAAACAACGCGGCGAGTTGGACAACACGCTGATCGTCTTCACATCGGACAACGGGTTGCTAGAAGGCGAGCACGGCATGGTCGACAAGCGGACGGGTCACGAACCGTCGATCCGCATTCCGTTGGTGGTTCGCTATCCCGGTCTCACGTCGCCAAGTCAGCCTCGCGTGCTGCCTCAGATCACCGCCACCATCGACTTCGCTCCATCGATACTGGACATCTGCAGTGCCAAGTCGCTTCCCAAAGTCCACGGTCGTAGCTGGAAAGCGTTGGCTCAAGGTGATGCATCGGATTGGCGGACCAGTTTCTACTACGAGTACAATTATGAGCACCAGTTTCCGTACACACCCAACGTGCGAGCCCTTCGTACCGATCGCTGGAAATACATTCGCTATCCACATGGTGACGGATCCCCCGATCGACACATGGCAGAGCTCTACGACTTGACCGTCGATGCGGACGAGAATCGCAACTTGATTAACGATCCCAAGCTGGCCTCCACGGTGACCCAGTTGCGCCGCGAATTGGACCGTTTGATTGACGTCCATAGCGACGGGAAACCCGATTCCATGCCGATCGACCAGGGCATCCAATCGGGACTGCCCGACAAGGCGATCCGTTAGGCGTCAGTCCGGCGACTGTTCCGCGTGGATCGCTGCGCGGGTGGCCACGGTGTCGCAGAGAATGACGACGGCAGCAGCGACGAACGCCAAGATGAACAACACCAACAGGCTACCGTTCCAGTCGCTGATCGCGACCCACTGATAGGCACGGTACTTTGGTTCTAGGTCTGCCGTTTCTGCGGTGGGCACTTGCAGCGGCCACAGCTTGGCAAGGGAACCGACCATCAGGCCCATCAAGGCCGCCATCGTCAAGTCTTGATGATGGTGAAGCAGCCAACGCAACACCCGGCTGAATGCCAACAGGCCAAAGCCGCATCCGCAGGCGAAGATGGCGATCTGAAACAGCGTGTCGCCCGTGAAATCCCCTTTGACCGCGTTCTTGATCATCCCGGTGACCGGATGGTAGACGCCCAACAGCAACATGATGAACGCTCCGCTGATCCCCGGCAGGATCATCGCGCAGATCGCTATCGATGCGGATACGAACAAGAAGGGTTTGCTGGGTGATCCTTCCCATCCCGTCAGTGATGTGATGGCAACGGCGACGGCGGCGCCACTGAGACAGCTTGCGACTCCGGCAACGGACCACGTTGAAACGTAGCGACGAACCACCCAGACGCTGGCGAGTACCAAGCCAAAAAACACGGCCATCGTTTCGCTGTACCGGTGATCCAGCAGCCAGTGCATCAGTCCGGCCAACGAGATCACACCGGCGACCAGGCCCATCGCAAGGGCGATCACGAAACGACCGTCGAGGTAAACCAATGCTTGCTTCAGGTCCCCCTTCAGCAACATGCCGATGAACTTGCGGTCCACACGGCTGATCGCCGAAATCAAACGCTCATAGTGGCCCAAGATCAGAGCGACCGTCCCGCCACTGACACCTGGCACGGTGTCGGCCGCCCCCATGCAGTAGCCACGCCCCACATTGATCAGATCGGCGAACATTCCGCCCCCCGGACGCGGCACGGTTTGCTGCGCCGGCTCAGAGCGATCGGCATCGTTCCGATTGGGTTCGTCCCGGTCAATGTTATCGTGGGTTTCGTTCGTCACCGCTAAATTCATCAGGATCGCGCAAGCCGTGAAGGAGACGTCGCCAATCGTGGACCGGCAAGGATCGTCCTGAGGGTAGTCTTGATCCACCAAGGGGCAACCGGTGACGCAGATTTCGCGAAACGAAGGGATCACATCCAGAAGCGTCAGCGCAGGATCCGTAGCATGAGCTGACGATCGTCGCGATTGTGACGCGTCGATCCAGTGACTCGTTTGGCTTTCGTCCGAGGGCAGCAGTGGGGTCTGGGCGATCGCAGGTATGCTTGGGATCCTCAAGCTGCTTCCCACTCGCACTGTCGTTTCACCAATATGCTGGACGTGATTCTGCTGGCCGTTGTCCAGGGCATCGCCGAATTCCTACCGATCAGTTCGTCCGGTCACTTGGTGATTTTGGGCGCCATCTTGAGGGCGATCGACCCCAGTTCGATGCTTTCGTCGCTGGAAAACGATGCAACGCTCGAGATCATCCTTCACGCCGGCACCTTGGGTTCCATTCTGGTCATCTACTGGCAGCGGATCCTCCGGCTGCTGACTTCGGATCGCCGTGTCATTCCGCTGTTGATTGTCGGCACGGTCCCGGCTGCAGTCCTTGGCGTAGGGATCAAGCTGTTGGTCCCCGAGTTGCTTAAGACCACCCCGTTGGCCGGCGCCATGCTGTTGATCACGGGGGGGCTGATGATATGGCTGGGCAGACTCAGTCCGCGCGATGGTGACTACCAGTCAATCTCTTTCGGCCAAGCATTCGCGATCGGGTGCTTTCAAGCGTTCGCCATCTTGCCAGGAATCAGCCGCAGTGGCAGCACCATCTTCGGGGCTCGCTTGATGGGCGTGCGGAACGAGGACTCCGTCACCTTTTCGTTCCTGTTGGCGATTCCCGCGATTGCCGGAGCAACGGTGTTGGCCGTCAAAGACGTGATGGACCCAGAGTCATCCAGCAACGCTCAGGTGTTTCCGTTGGTGGTCGGAGCCTTGGTGGCGTTCTTCGTCGGGATCGTCGCCCTGAGGTGGCTGATCGGTTGGAGCCGACAAGACCGACTGCATTGGTTCGCTTGGTGGTGCCTGCCCGCCGGCGTGGCGAGCCTGTTGCTCTGGTTCACCGGAGTCATCAGCTGACCGGTCAGACGGCGGTTCGAACCACCCCGACGGCAACGCCGACCACGCGTGCATCCTTCACGTAGATCGGTTCCATCTGAGAATTGGCGGGCTGTAGCCGAATCATGTTCGATTCTGGGAACCAGTACTTCAGCGTCGCCTCACCTTCTGGCGTCTGAGCAACCACCATCTGCCCGGAATTGGCAGTGTCCTGCTTTTTGATGACGACGTAGTCGCCATCCTTGATATGGGCGTCGACCATCGAATCACCCGACACACGCAGGATGAACCGGTCCTCGTTGAACAGCATCTCGCCCAGGTCGACGCGTTCATTCTGCTCAAAAGCCAACGTCGTCGGTCCGGCCGCGACCATACCAGCCATCGGCAACGCGTGACCGCTGCGATCCGCCTCGTTCACCAACTCGATCGCACGCGACTTGTTGGGGCTCCGACGAATCAGCCCCTTTCGCTCCAGCGCCCGCAGGTGGCACATGACTCCGTTCGGGCTTTTGATCCCAAAATGCTCACCGATCTCCCGCACGGTCGGGCCGTAACCGCGATGGACTATCAGGGATCGAATCAAATCGTAGACAGCTTTTTGACGCTCCGTGAGCTCAGCAGTGCTCAGGCGTTAATCCTAGCGTGGATTGGGGGTGGGGGAGTGTGTCACTCTGACGACGGATTGTACAGAAAAGTAGACACTCGTCCATACTAGTTTTGGTGTATCGACTTCACACGTTATGTGGGGCGACAAATTCGCACGCTCACTATTCGTACAGCATACGCCCTTTTTCGCATACGTACCGAGTTTAACGGTTAATCACGTGAGTTTTTTGCGGTCTCAGCGTCTTCGCGCGTGGTCCACCGAGCCCCGGCGGGCTGGCCCAAGCGGCTGATCGGTGTGGCTAGATGTCATCAGCCGCAGTACGCAAGCACGCGGGTTGCCCGAATACCGAGAGATCCGCCAAGCGGCTGGTAGCGTTGATCAGTCACCGAGATCGAGGTCCTGTTGCCGAACAAGACTTAGGATTTCGCCGACCACGTTGGGATACCGCTCGGCCAGATCATCTTGCTCGGCAGGATCGTCGGGAAGACTGTACAGCCGCCAATCCGCTGTTTCCTGGGTGGATTTGACGGCCTGGTCTCCCCGCGAGCCGGAAACGCCGCGGTAACGCACCAGTTTCCAGTCACCGCGCCGGATCCCGATCGAAGTCTTTCCTTCGGATGACGCCCAGTACAGAAAATCGTGTTTGCCCTGTTGGTCATTCTGGCCCAGCAGCGTCGGCACGTACGAGATTCCATCACAGACCTGCGGGAACTCGGCGCCCGCCAACTCACATGCGGTCGGCAGGAAATCCCAAAACGCCGACGGGTGACTCGACTCACTTCCAGGTGCGATCTTTCCCGGCCAATGGACGATCATCGGCACCCGAATGCCGCCTTCGTGCATCGATCGTTTGAAGCCCGTCAGTGGACCGTTGGAGTCGAAAAACTGGTGCTGATGACCACCTTCTTGATGCGGTCCGTTGTCAGACGTGAAGAAGATGATCGTATTGTCGAGGTGCAACTCGTCGAGCAGTGACAGGATGCGACCCACGTCACCATCCATTCGTGTGATCATGGCGGCGAATCCCTTCTCGGGATTGGGCCAATCTTGTTCGCTGTAGATGCCATAGTCCGGCACTTCCATCCCGTCGCCCAGAACACGGCCCCCTTCATTGTTGGCATGTGGAATCGTCCAGTGGACATGCAGCAAGAACGGTTCAGCCTGGTGTTTTCGAATGAAATCGAGTGCAGCCTCGGTGATGCGGTCGTGCGAATACGTTTTGCGAACAGACGAAACACGCCCACGTCCCTTCGGATAGTCACCGATCACGTTTCCAGGCAGTGGAACCTGTGTCCGATTCTCCCACAGAAAGGTTGGGTAGAAGTTGTGCGCGTTGCTCTGGTTCAGGTATCCAAACCAGTAATCAAAGCCGTTGAGGTTGGGATGGCCAGGATTGTCAACTTGCTCAGGTGCTTCGACATGTCCCATCGCCCATTTTCCGACACCGCCTGTTGCGTATCCAGCTGCCTTGAGCTGCTTGGCCACGGTCGCTTCCATGCCCGTGAATCGGCGGGCGGCGTTGCCGATCAACCCCGTGTGGCCCACGTGTTGTCCCGTCCACAAGACCAGTCGCGAAGGACGGCAGACGGTATGACCGGCGTAGTGGTCGGTGAATCGCATCCCCTGACGAGCCAACTGATCGATCGACGGAGTCTGAATCACCTTCTGGCCGTAACAACCCAAGTCGCCGTACCCGAGGTCATCACACATGATGTAGATGATATTCGGGCGCGCGTCGGAGCGATCGGCAGCCAATCCGTTGGCCGAAAAGCACATCACGCTGGCGCAGGTGGCGAGCAAGGCATGGGTGAGGACACGGTTCGACATCGAATACGCTCCGGAAGGGCATCAAGAATGAGTGTTGGCAGCGATCCGACTACTCTTTGGCCGGAAGGGTTTCGGTCAGGCCGGAGGTGATGTCCGGCGCGGACGAAGGAAACTTGGTGTCTTGGTCGACCCGCAAGACGAAGTACCACAGGGTACTCATCACGACCAGGACCGCGACGACCGCGACGA
>JBCCUO010000197.1:0-6742 GCA_039196805.1 Planctomycetota bacterium
CCCGCCTCCAACGTCGCTGCAAGTTCTGCGGACGTAACCGAAGCGTCTACCGGAAATTCGGCATCTGCCGTATTTGTTTCCGGGAGAACGCAAACCGTGGATTGATTCCCGGCGTGCGTAAGAGCAGTTGGTGAGTTTGGAAAGTAGCGGAGGCCTAATGCCATGATGACCGATCAAATTGCCGACATGCTCACTCGCATCCGAAACGCGGTTCGCGTGGAGCGTCCCTACGTGGACGTGCCCGCCAGCCGCGTGAAGCGCGGAATCGCCGAGGTGCTTAAGCGAGAGGGCTTTATCTGGGACTGGAAGGAAGAGGAAGCGGAACCCGTTTCGCTGCTTCGCTTGGAACTCAAGTACGGCCCCAACGGCGAACGCGTGATCCAGACGATCAAGCGCGTCAGCAAGCCCGGACGCCGCCTCTACGGCCGCAGTAAAGAATTGAAGCCCGTCCTGGGTGGACTGGGCATTTGCATCATCAGCTCCAGTAAGGGTGTGATCAGTGACCGCGAGGCACGGCGCGAGAATGTCGGTGGCGAGATTCTTTGTGAAGTCTCCTGATCGTCGGTCGATTGGGCCAACCCGACACGCGACGTGGGTCGTGTCGGTCGGCTCGATACCCCATTTCACTTTCAACGAACATTTGACAACGTCATGAGTCGCATTGGAAATA
The DNA here is from genome assembly GCA_039196805.1 of Planctomycetota bacterium. GTDB lineage: Bacteria > Planctomycetota > Planctomycetia > Pirellulales > Pirellulaceae > JBCCUO01. Next base: position 671 of record JBCCUO010000197.1, read on the forward strand.
AGCCGGTTGACGTCGCATCGGGCGTCAGCGTGTCGATTAGCGACCGCACCGTGAATGTCGAAGGCCCCAAGGGTAAGCTGCAAATCGAGCATCGCCCCGAGGTTTCGGTTTCGGTCAGCGATGACGGCAAGACCGTGAAGGTCGACCGCAAAGACGATGCGCGAGCATCGCGTGAGTTTCATGGATTGACCCGGGCGTTGATCGCCAACATGGTCGAGGGCGTCAGCAAGGGTTACGAAAAGAAACTCGAGATCGTTGGCGTGGGTTACCTGGCCGCGATCAATGGCGACACCCTTCAGCTTCGCGTTGGGTACGCCAATGAATTGCATCGCAAGATCCCCAAGGATCTAACGGTCACCTGTCCCGACCAGACTCATGTCGTCGTTCAGGGCTGCGATAAGCAGCAGGTCGGCCAGTTCGCTGCTGAGATTCGCTCGCTCCGTAAGCCGGAACCGTACAAGGGGAAAGGGATTCGCTATCAAGGCGAATACGTCAAGATCAAGCCAGGTAAGGCGGCGACGAAGTAGGGCGATCGCCTTTAGCCAGCACGCGGATTGCCGTGGCTGGGACCAACCATACACAAAAGTCCTTTGGCCGATCTATTCCGATTGGTGAGTCATGGATAAGAATAAAAAACTCGCAAAACAACGCATCCGACGCCGCTACCACGTCCGCAACAAGCTGCGGGGCACGGCGGAATTTCCGCGGCTCTGCGTTCACCGGTCGCTCAAGCATTTCGGTGCCCAGTTGATCGATGACCAGACAGGAAAGACGTTGGTCAGCGCCAGTACCCGAGATGCCGCGCTGCGGGAATCGATCAAGGTCACCGGGAATTGCGACGCAGCCGCCGAAGTTGGCAAGGCTTTGGCTCAAAGAGCAACCGACGCGGGCATCAAGTCGGTCAAGTTGGACCGCGGCCACAATAAATACCACGGTCGTGTCAAAGCATTCGCCGACGCTGCCCGCGAGGCGGGACTGGCCCTTTAGGCCCTGTCGGTCGGCGCGATCCAAGGTCACACTCTCACATTCAACATCTAAGTACTGAACCCATTTCCCCCTCCGGGGTCGTTTCATGAGTAGTAATCAACGCGGCGGCGGTGGCGGCGGCAAGCGAAAGAGCGATGACGGTGGTCTGGCAAGCGATTTGCTGGATCGCGTTGTCAAGATCAAACGTTGTGCCGCCGTGGTCAAAGGCGGTCGGCGTTTTAGCTTTGCCGCCATGGTGGTCGTTGGAAACGGCAGCGGTCGAGTCGGTTGGGGTTACGGCAAGGCCAACGAAGTTCCCCCCAGCGTCCAGAAAGCTCAAAAGCAGGCCAGTCGCAGCATGATTGATGTGCCACTGGTCGATGGAACGATCCCGCACGAAGTTCGTGGCCACTACGGAGCCGCGAAAGTGGTTCTGATTCCAGCCGGAGCGGGTACGGGAATCATCGCCGGCGAAGCGGTCCGATCGGTCTGCGAAGCGTGCGGCGTGCACGACATTTTGACGAAGTCGTTCGGCACCAATAACCCAGTCACCCTGGTCAAGGCCACGATCGACGCCATGTCGAGGCTGAGAACCCGCGAACAGGTCGCCGCACTGCGTGGTCTGACGACCGAGGACTTGGCTGCCAGCTGAACCGCTGCCCAGCGTTATCCTGACATTATCAAAAACGATCAACAACGGCGTCCGTGCGGTGTAGTCGCTTCGGTCTTGCCACAGAAGCCAGGTAGGTTTCGAGATGAACCTGAACGACGTCCATACCGGAATTACAAAATACCGCAAGCGGAAACGCATTGGCCGCGGACCCGGCAGCGGTCACGGCAAAACGTCTGGTCGTGGTCACAAGGGCCACAAGAGCCGCAGCGGTTACAGTCGCAAGCCCAACTTCCAGGGCGGTGCGATGCCGATGTTCCGCCGAATTCCCAAGCGTGGATTCAACAATCGTTGGGCGACGACCGTCTTTGCTGTCAACGTTGGCAAGCTGAACGAGGTGTTTGACGATGGCGCGGAAGTTACGTTGGCCGCGATGTCTGAGAAAGACGTTGCCAAAGGGCGATTTGACGAGGTGAAGATTCTTGGTGATGGCGAACTCACCAAGAAGCTGACCGTGTCGGCTCACCGGTTTAGCAAATCGGCCGAAGAGAAAATCACGGCTGCCGGCGGCACAGTCGTCAAGTTGGTGGCCAAGCGGACGCCAGCTGAGCGAGTGGCTGCACTGAAGGAAGCCAAGGCGAACTAGCCGCACCGCGGATGCTTCGCGCGTTCTGGTAGCGACCCGAACGCCGTTCCGATCTTGCCTCGAGGTCTCCTTGCAGCGGAGTGGTCCACGGTTCGGCTGACTAGAGACGTTCTCATTGTAGAGCCGGCCACTGGTTCCATCTTCGACCACGAACCTCCTCGCAGCAAAGCTGGTCACGATTCCAATGGTCGCCTCCAACCGCGACGATACCCGACCAAACATGGCCTTCCGAGGCCGTAAAAGCTGCCTAACACTTTAACTTCTTGTTTGCTAGACTCCGGTTTGCCAGGTTTTGGCTTGGCAGGGCGGATGGCGGACCGGCGAAATCAGTCCGGTGACCGTGGGCCAAAGCCGAGAGCGTTTTTTTCGATACGGACAGACGGATGTTGGAAAAGCTGCGGATCATTTTCTCGATCCCGGAACTGCGACAGAAGGTACTTCTGACGCTTGGACTGTTGGGTATTTATCGCATCGGGTTTCACATCCCGCTGCCGATGATCGCGACCAACATCGACGCGGGCGGGGCCAGTGACTTCTTCGAAAAGGTGTCCGTCTTCGCCGCAAGCGATCTTCGCCAAGCAACCATCTTTGGTCTCGGGATCATGCCGTACATTTCGGCGTCGATCATCTTTCAGCTACTTGGCAGCGTTTACAAGCCGCTGGAAGAGCTGAAGAAAGAAGGTGAAGCGGGGCGGAAGAAGCTCAACGAGTACACGCGTTACCTGACCGTCGCGATCTGCGTGGTTCAGAGTTACATGTACTTGAAATTCATGTTGATGGCGGGCGGCCCAACCGGCTCGGGCAACATCAACCCGAACTTCTTGAATGCCGACGGCACCGGCCTTTACTTTGGCTGGCAGATCGTTGCCGTGTTGGTGATGACGTGTGGAACCGTGTTCCTGATGTGGCTGGGCGAACAGATCGACGAGTACGGGATCGGCAACGGCATCAGTTTGCTGATCATGGCCGGGATCTTGGCTCAGATGCCCAAAGCGCTCTACGAGTTGATCCTGGGGATGAAACCGGAACTGACTGGGCTTTCCAAGGGACAGACCGGCATCGAAACGATCATCATTTTGGTCGTGCTGTTTGTTGTCGTCGTCTTTGGCGTCGTCTTCATCACATTGGGACAGAGAAAGATCCCAACCCAGTCGGCCAAATTCACTCGTGGTCGCCGCGTCTTTGGCGGGACTCGCCAGCACCTGCCGCTGCGAATCAATCAAGCGGGCGTGATGCCGATCATTTTTGCCAGCAGCTTGCTGATGATCCCAGGCCTGATGTTCAACTTCTTTGCCGGATACACCGAAGCGGGAACGATGCTGTTCTCCGCGTTCAACGCGATCAGCTTGACGATGTCGGACCAGACGTCCTACTTCTTCAATCTGCTGTACATCGGACTGATTTTCTTCTTCTGTTACTTCTGGACGGCGATCACCTTTAATCCAAAGGAGATGTCGGACAACTTGAAGGAGAGTGGCACGTTTATCCCGGGCTACCGTCCGGGCAAGCGGACGACCGACTATTTGGAAAAGGTGATGGTCCGTATCACGTACGTTGGGGCCGCTTTCTTGGGCTTGATCGCCATTGTACCGACGATTGTTTACGGATCGCTGGGTGTGCCATATTCGATCGCCGGTTTTTATGGCGGCACGGGACTGTTGATCGCTGTCAGCGTGGCGTTCGACTTGGTCCAAAAGATCGATAGTCACTTGGTGATGCGCAACTATCGCGGACTGTTGGAAGGTGCCGGTGGCGGCGTCGCTCCGGCCGTCTGACTCGGATGCGAATCGTTTTCATCGGCCCGCCGGGGGCCGGCAAGGGAACGCAGTGTGGTCGCCTGGCCGCCGCGCTGCAGATCCCTCATCTTTCCACCGGTGAAATGCTCCGGGCGACGCGTGGAGCGTCTGCGCTTGGCAAGCTGGTCGCAAGCTACATCGATCAGGGGCAGCTGGCACCGGACTACTTGGTGATGCGAATCCTGGTCAAGCGACTCGAGCAGCCTGATTGTGTTGACGGCTACTTGCTGGATGGGTTCCCCCGCAACCTGGATCAGGTGCAGTTGCTCGATGACCACTTAGAACAGCAAGACCAGTCCTTGGATTGGGTGTTGGATCTGCAGGTCCAGGAAGACGAATTGGTGCGGCGTCTGATGAAGCGCGCCGAGTCCGAGGACCGGGCAGACGACAATTTGGCAACCATTCGCCGGCGGTTGACTGTGTTTCACGACCAGACCGCGCCTCTGCTGTCGCATTACCGTCAGCGCGGGCTCGCCGTCGCAATCGACGGCATGCAAAGCCCTGACGCCGTGTTCGCTGACATCATGAAAGTGGTCAAACGCTGACCGCTGGTCACCATCACTCATCGATTCGCCGACAGAAACTGAGCGATGGCGCGGTGGGAAGAGGGCGACAGAAAGATGCGGGACCGAAGAATGGAAGAGAAGCGGCGGACAAAAAGTTGATGGACAAAAAAACTGGGAGCGGGAAGGGAAGACGGGAGTATCAGATCAGGGGACGGGAAACTGGAAGACCGGGACGTGGGGTGCGGGAAGAACAGCAGTGATTAGCTGGAGTACGCTAGCCGTGCGTGGGAAACGGATTGGCGTTCTCTTTCTGGCCAATCGCTAACAGCTAACAGCCAAATGTCTATTCCCCCTCGCTGACCGCTGACCGCTGACCGCTGACCGCTGACCGCTGACCGCTGACCGCTGACCGCTGACCGCTTTTCCCTCCGCCGAATCGCCAGATTTTCGGAATTACCCGCAAGATCGTTCTAAGTTCACACGATAACTCCTGTACGCAAGGCACCGGATCGTCTGGAGGACTTTGACTTCTCCGATCCATTTTGGTGCGAACGTATCCAAACCACGGAAGGTTGCACGGATGACCCCCTTGAACCGCATGCCAGGCAAGACGGCCAAACCCAGTGGATGGGCCGGCCGCTCGATCGCGACCACACTGACATTGTCTACCATCGCTGTGATGGCCGTATCGACGACCGGATGCTACGGGGTCCACAACGGCACCAGCTTGGGATTCCTGGGTTATCCCATGCCGGTAAGCCCCTACTTTCAGAAGAAGCAGGAAGACAAATTCTGGATGAAAGAACGCTACGATCGCGTTCCGATCCTAGGTCCCACCACGTCTGGTGGTCCCGTTGTCGCTCTGGATCCGCCCTCCGATGACGAAGTCATGCGTGCGATCGAGCGGGCTCGTCCGGTTGAAGGTGGGATCCCGCTGATTTGGGAAAAGCAGCGCAACGACGTTCGGATCATCAAAGAGAAGATTGCGGATTACGTCGACCCGCCCCGATTCTATCCTCTGATCGGACCCGCCCAGCTGCACCACGCTCACTACAAGTGCACTGTCTACTTTGACGAGCGAACAACGGTTGGCTATCCCGTACCGCACACGCTTCATGATCGAGAGGCGATCGAAGTGGTCTACATTGACCACAACCACTTCCACATGGTCGGCGACGTCGAGCCCTACACGACGCCCAACCTGTAGGTCAGCAACACGCCTGTCAGACAGACACCGCGGACTCAGCTCATGCTGACTTCGCGGTTCTTTTGTGCGCGCCGGAACGTGAGATAGGCTTCCAGTCGGTCACTTCCCCTTCAATGAAGTCCTCCAACCCCGTGGGTCAGGCGATTCGCATTAGCCATCCCAACCCGACGCGTCAGTTTTGAGGTTGCGCGCTTCGTTCAAAGGAAAGGGTTTGCGTCGCAAATCGCGGCAATCTGAATGACACTCTCCCTCAGGGAGAGTTAGCCTCTAAGGGCCGGTGAGGGTCTTTCCCGAGCCCGCCCCGGCCGAGGGCACCGACGCGCAGCGTTGGTCTGCGTCCG
>JBCCUO010000198.1:0-6726 GCA_039196805.1 Planctomycetota bacterium
CCGCGAAAGGCACTCGAAACAACGGATCAACGTGGTTAACGCCCAAGCATTCTGCTACGGGCCAAGCATTTAGTTGCCGGTCCAGCAACTCAGCCGGGGTCGTTCGATCCATCGGGGGCAGAGAGTAACGCAATTCGTGCCGCAATCCGACCGGACGTGCTCTCCGAATCGCTTCGGTACACCACGGCGTGATTTCGCGTGCAACGTTGCCATAGCGATCCAGCGTGGGATCTGCATCCGCCGCAGAATGGGCGACCCGTTTCTGCATGCCCGGCCACTGGGCTATGCTTGCCAGGCTAACCGACAGCCCTTCGCTCACTGATACCCGAGGATTCTCCGTCACCAAATCGCCAGGCGGCGCTGTGATCGTGCAGGCTGCGATATTCCAAACCGGATGTCGCACGCTCCACGACCCATCGCCAATGAGGTGGTAGTTTTGATTGCAACCGAGTGTCGACCACTGACCCTATCACCCCTTGCGATCAGCGAAACGGAGTCCTCCACAGCATGCTTATGCGACAACGATGTCCAGATCCGCAGTTGACCTACGAGCCCCCTTTCGGGGCGGAGCTGCGAGAAAACGGTGTGCAATTCTCAGTGTTCAGCCGCAGCGCGACAGAAATGCGACTGCTGCTCTATAACCGTCCGGGAGAACGAGAGCCGGCTGAAACGATCGAGTTTGATCGCGATAGTGACCGCTGGGGCGATGTCTGGAGTCTGTTCGTTCCCGGACTGGAAGCCGGTCAGCTCTACCACTTTCAAGCCAGTGGGCCCTGGGATCCAGAGAACGGACACCGTTTCGATTCATCGGCGCGTCTCATCGACCCCTACGCTCAAGCTCTGACGGGCACGTTCCAGAAGAGCACCGATAGCGTCGTTCGTCCACCAAAATGTGTTGTCGTCGACGGCAGTTTTGACTGGGAAGGCGACCGGCCGATCCGTCGTGAGTTGAGCGAGTCGGTGATCTATGAAATTCACGTCCGCGGATTCACGAAAAGCCGCACCGCCAAGGTGAAAGCTGCGGGATCCTATCTGGGCGTCATCGAGAAAATCCCTTACCTGAAATCACTTGGCATCACGGCAGTTGAGTTGATGCCGGTCCACGAGTTTCCGATTAAGGATATCTACGGAAACAAAATGGAACGCCCCAACTATTGGGGTTATGACCCGATGGCGTTCTTCGCCCCTCACCGCGGCTACGCGTTCGACAAGACTCCCGGAGCCCAGGTTCGAGAGTTCTAGAAGATGGTCAAGGAACTGCACAAGGCAGGCATCGAAGTCATCCTGGACGTGGTCTTCAATCACACCTGCGAAGGAAACGAACGAGGCCCCACGCTGTCATTCAAAGGCTTGGAGAATCAAGTCTATTACATCCTGAGCGAAGGTCAGCACTACTCCAACTACAGCGGTTGCGGTAACACAGTTAACGGCAATCATCCGATTGTCCGCGAGATGATCTTTCACTGCCTACGACATTGGGTCCACAACTATCACGTCGATGGGTTTCGTTTCGACCTGGCCAGCATTCTGAGCCGCGATCGCAGCGGTAACTTGATTCCTAACCCACCGATGGTGGAGCTGATCTCCGAAGACCCGATGTTGGCCGACACGAAGATCATCGCCGAAGCCTGGGATGCCGCCGGCGCCTACCAAGTTGGCAGCTTCGGCAACCATCGTTGGGCCGAATGGAACGGGCGATACCGCGACGACATCCGCGGATTCTGGCGGGGCGATGGCGGCACGCTGGGCGCCTTGGCGACGCGTTTGGCTGGCAGCAGTGACCTGTACGAACACGCGGGGCGCCCACCGTTTTGCAGCATCAACTTTGTCACCAGTCACGATGGTTTCACCATGAATGACTTGGTTAGCTACAAGGAAAAGCACAACGCGGCCAACGGTGAAGACAATCGCGACGGTGACAACCACAACATCAGCGACAACTACGGCGTTGAAGGCCCGACACGCAAAAAATCGATTCAGCAAGTTCGTTCGCGTCAGATTCGCAACATGCTGTCGACGCTGCTAATGAGCCAAGGCGTTCCGATGATCGTCAGCGGCGATGAAGTCCGGCGCACACAAAAGGGCAACAACAACGCCTACTGCCAAGACAACGAGATCAGTTGGTTCGATTGGCGGAATGTTGAAAAGAACGAAGACCTTTTTCGGTTCGTCCAGGGACTGATCGAGTTTCGTCGCACTCAGCCAACCGTCAGACGCGTTCAGTTTTTGACTGGCAACCCGGTGGACGGGCGAAAGATTCCCGATGTGTCGTGGTACAGCAGCAACGGGAAACCTTTGGACTGGGGACAGCATGAGCTGGCGATGATCGCTTACATCACCGCCCCCAGCCGCGCCGACGACCCCGAAGGGATCGGTCGTGACTTGGTGATGATGTTCAACAGCACCGGACAGATCCGCAAGTTCACGATGCCCGAAGTGGGCCGAGGCATGCAGTGGAACCTGTTCGTCGATACAGCCGCGGTTTCGCCTGGAGACATCTATCCCGACATCGACGGCCCCATGCCGCCGGACAACCGGGTCATCGAGATGCCTCACCACTCGCTGAAGATCTACGTCAATCACCAAGCATCCAATTAGCCTCTTGGGAACCGGAGACAATGCAGTTCGTGGCCAGCCTTCTCCGAAGGCGAGGCTAGAAAGCAGCATCTGTCGACGATGTCGAAACGGAGGCGGAGCTCGCGTAGAGTTTCGCACCTCGGTGGGTGGCGCCGCGTTGTCGAAAGCCTACGCGGCTTCCGCTACGAATGACCGGGCTAGATCGCTACGCGGTACGGTTCGGCTCGGGACCACCGAGTGGTCGGTCGACTTGCGCAAGTCGACTTGTCTTAGATCACTCTTGATTGGATCTGGCCTTCGGATAGCCGCGTCGTGATGACGTCTCCCTCGGCGACGTCGGATGCTTTGTTCACCGGATCGCCTCCCTGGTTGAGCGTCACGCTATATCCCCGGGCTAACACCGACAGCGGTGACAGCGCATTCAGCGATCCAGCCACATTGCCCAGACGAGCCTTGGCTAGCTCCAACCGACGCACGGAGGCACGGCGAGCCCGGTCATCCAGTTCATCCAATTGGCGCGATCGAGCATTGAGCAACTCCCTGGGGTTGCGGATCACCGGCCGCTGACACAAAGCGTCGAACCTGAGCCGCATTCGATCGACACGGCCCGTCATCGCTCGCCCAAGCCGCCGGTTCAGGTTGGTCAACCGGTCTCTCCATTGCCGACCGTCGGGAATCGAGCGGATCGCTCCGTCAGTCGGGGTGAGCGCACGCACGTCGGCTGCCAAATCCGCCAGCGTCACGTCAATCTCATGGCCAACGGCACTGACCGTCGGGATCGGCGACGACGCGATCGCTCGGACCACGCGTTCATCATTGAAGCACCAAAGATCTTCCATACTTCCTCCACCGCGCGACACGACCAACACGTCGGGGCGAGGAATCAAGTCTGCAGCGACGCCGATCGCGGCAGCGATCGATCGAGACGCTGAATCACCTTGAACCAGCGACGGCACGACCACGATCTCGCCACTCGAATTTCGCTGCGCCGCCGCTTCCAAAAAGTCGTGCAAGGCGGCGCCGGTTGGGCTTGTGACGATGGCGATCCTGCGTGGCGCGGCCGGAAGCGGACGTTTTCGGTCCGCGTCAAAAAGTCCCTCCGCGTACAACTTGGCCCTCAGCTTCTCGTAAGCCTGCTGCAGGGCACCCAATCCCTGCGGCTGCATTTTGCGGACAATCAATTGATAGGACCCGCGAGCCGCGTAGACCTCGACGTCGCCGAAGCAAAGCACCTCCTGACCGTCTTCAGGTTCGAAGTTCAGTCGGGCAGCCGAGCTGCGCCATATAACTCCTCGAATCTGAGCCTGGGAATCCTTCAGCGTGAAATACAAGTGACCACTTCGAGGACGCGCCAGATCAGAGATCTCGCCGCTGACCCACACTTGGGGAAACGATTGCTCGATCACCGATTTGAGGCGACCGGTCAACTGACCGACCGACAGAGCACGCTCGTTTGACATCCGCTGTCTGTCCTCGTTTAAAGCTTCTCGGTGGAGCGCACCTTCAATGGGAACGCTTGCGCCGCGTTCTGAGACATCGGCGAGTCGTCCGGTACTGGACCATCATCCCGATGCGGCTTGGGCGATTGATTCGACGCACGACCACTCGCCGCTAAATACCTCGGTCGCACCGCCGGTCATCATCACGTGATTGGTCGACTCGTCCCATTGCAGAATCAAGTCACCCCCCAGCAAGTGGTTGGTGATTCGTCGCTCAGTCCTTCCGGTCAACACGCCTGCCACGCACACTGCCGACGCTCCGGTGCCGCATGCCCAGGTTTCGCCCGATCCGCGTTCCCAAGTCCGTTGACGAACCTCGTCACCGCCAATCCGCTGAACGAACTCGACGTTCACGCGATCAGGAAACCTCGGGTCCGATTCAATGATCGGCCCCAGCCCAAGCACCAATTCGTCCGTTGCCTCTTCCACGAACACGACGCAGTGCGGGTTGCCCATCGAAACACAGGTCACTTTGACCTGTTGGTCGCCAAAGCTGCAAGGCTGGTCCACGATCGGATCGGGGGATGACCCCAATGTCGTGGGGATTCGAGCGGGCTCTAAAATCGGCTCGCCCATGTCCACCGTGACGGCATCAACCAAACCATCGCTGCCGACGCTCACGTCCAACGAAAGCACTCCGGACGCGGTTTCCACGGACATCGATCGCTTGGGTGCCAATTCGTGATCGAAGGCGTACTTGGCAACGCAGCGGACTCCGTTGCCACACATCATCCCTTCACTGCCGTCAGCATTGAACATGTGCATGCGTACGTCGGCGACTTCGCTGGGACGAATCAGGATCAATCCATCCCCTCCGACCCCGAAGTGCCGGTGAGCGATCTGGCGGGCCAGCGCCGGCAAGTTGTTGGGGACCGGCTGAGAGAAACAATCGACGTAGACATAGTCATTGCCTGCGCCTTGCATCTTGGTAAATCGCATCAGACTCGCACTCGCCTACTGAGCCGGGACAAAAATTAAGTGGAACGGGCTTCCGGCCTGCCGGAACGACGACGATCTACCCCGTCGTATAATCCCACGCGAAGTCTCGCCAAACGCAGCCTATCAGCTGTAGCTTTCGATGGGCAGATGCGAGACAATCACACTCTTAGATCGACGCTATCCCCATGGCCAGTGATAGAAATCATGAAACCGATGACTCCTGTTCTTGCTCTGCTGACCATCCTGGGCCTGACGGCCGGGGCAACGGAAGCGGCCGGCCCGGCTCCGACCGCGGAAGTCAAGGCGGCCAAACTTGGGACGACTCGTAAGGTACACAGCGTCGGGCCCATCTGGTTGGCCAGCCAACCCGCAGCGGAAGACTTCATGCGCCTTCGTACCGCCAAAATTGGCACGGTGGTCACCCTTCGAAAACGTGACGAAACGAATTGGGATGAAGGTAAGGTCGCGCGGCAAAACGACATGACCTTCCACCAACTGGGATTCAATTCGCCCGATGAACTGGATGACAAACTGTTTGCATCGGTTCGCGGAATTCTGCGATCGGCCGACCAAGACCATCAGGTTTTGCTGCACTGTGCGGGTTCCAACCGCGTCGGAGCGGTGTGGATGGCCTATCGAGTGCTCGATCAAGGCGTTTCGATTGAGCAGGCGGACCGCGAAGCGAAGCAAGTTGGTTTGGTGACGCCGGTCCTGCGAACCAAAGCCTTGGAATACATCCAGCGACAACAGCGAAGCCAAGGTGCGGATGACTGATCGCGACCCGACTTTCGAAACCACGCACTGGTCTCGAATCCGTCGCGCCTCGGTGCAGAACGATCGAGATGCCCTACAGCATTTGTGCCAGCGATACTGGTACCCGCTGTATTGCTATCTGCGGCGAAGCGGCCACACGGCGGACACCGCCCAAGACTTGGTGCAAGGCTTTTTCACCGAACTGTTGCAGCGGCAAAGCCTGGGGAAAGCGGATCCCGAGCGCGGTCGCTTTCGAAACTTCTTGCTGACCGCTTGCCGAAATCACGTCGCCAACGTGCACCGGGCCGATCGTGCGATCCGACGCGGCGGCGAAATGAAAGGGCACTCGCTGGAGATCCAGCAAGGCGAAGAGCGGTTTTCCGCGGAACCTGCCAGCGTTCAAACCGCGGAGCGACTGTTTGATCGCGCTTGGGCGTTGGAGATCATCGATGCCGCGTTCGCAAGGGTCCGTCAAACCTACGAGTCGAAAGGTCGTGGCGAACGATTTGATGCACTCAGCCCACTGGTCACCCCGACAGACGCCCCGCCCAGTCACGCCCAGATCGCCGATCAGCTGGGCTGCACGCCGGCCGCCGTCAAGGTCGCGGCGTTTCGATTGCGACAACAGTTCGCAGACGCGATTCGAGAAGAGATAGCAGCGACGATCGATGCCGACGAACCTCGACAGCAAGAAGCAATGATCGACGAAGAACTGAGCGAACTGATGACGGCGCTCCAGGTCGACACGTAGCATCGATGAGTGAGCGGTTAGTCTTCAGCGGTCAGCGGTCAGCGATCAGCGGTCAGCGGTTAGCGGTTAGCGGTTAGCGGTTGGCACCATCGAAGACCCGGTAAACCAATACCAATCAGTCGCCACGCGCTAGAGAGCGTCCTGCTTGAACGAGCTCATGACGAGGATGACCTGATAGCCCCGAATGGGGCGACATTTGATAGCCCC
>JBCCUO010000199.1:0-6714 GCA_039196805.1 Planctomycetota bacterium
AGGCGATCTGAATCCATGAGGTCTGAAAGTCAGACATGCTCATGATCCGCTTGAACGCCGCCAACAACGTGTCCGTCATGTTGTTGGCCAGTCCCCACCAAGCAAAGCAACTGGTGATCAGAATGAACGGAATCAGAATGCCATTTGGCAGCAAAGCTGATTCGGAATCACGGGCGGACACGGTTTCGCTGGACATGGAGTCCCATCGGCGGAGAGCAAAGAGTCTGGTGGCTTAGAATGCCACGACAAAGAAGATTTTGGTCGCGATCAACGCCCTAACAAGACGCAAATGCGTCATCAATGTGCTCGTTTGCGACAGCTAGCCGCCTGACGCCAGCTCGTCGGGTACTGCGAATACCGGCGAACCCGGCACGTCGCGGATCATCGATCAGCGACTGAGCGCCGGCGCTCGGATTAGCGGCTCGATTGACGTCGATACTCGGTGGGCGTCAAACCGGACATTCGGCGGAACGCCTTGGCGAACACACGAGCGTCCTCAAAGCCGGTGCGCTCGGCGATGGCAGCAACCTTCAGGTCGGTGTCGGCCAGCAACTCGGTGGCTCGCTGGATGCGAACGCGGCGGATTTCGTCGACGATGCTGCGCCCCAAGACTTCTCGAAAACGACGTTCCAGCAGACGTCGCGAGCAGTCCACGTGACGGTGAACATCGACCGCGGACAAGGGCTCACGATAGTGCTGGCGAATCAGCTGCAGTGCCGCTTTGAGATGCGGATCGTCCACCGCGTAGGCGTCCGTGGATTGGCGGATGACGAGTCGCTGGGGAATCACATCAAAGCGATCATTGTGGTTTTCGTTCGCCAAGATCTTGGCCATCAGCGCGGCCGCTTCACGACCGATCTGCTCCGACGGGTTCACGATGCTGGACAGTGGCGGGTGCGAGGTCCAGCACTCGAACTCATCATTGTCGACGCCCAGCACCGCGACGTCGGCCGGCACGCCAAGACCAAGTGATTCACACGCATTGACCACCTCGCGTCCGGGGCGGTCGTTGGACGCAAGCACCGCTACCGGCTTGGGAAGCTTCTGCAGCCAAGCCCTCATTTCGCGGTCAATGTGGTTCCAAGGCAGGTCGACGGGAGGCTGAGGCAGGTAATCGAGATAACAGCTGGTCAATTCGAAACCGGCTTGGCCAATGGCGTCTCGAAACGAGGCTTCACGCTGCAAGGAAAACCCGGCCCAATCGCTCCCCAGATAGCCAAAATGCCGATAACCGCGGTCCAAAAAGTGTTCCGCCGCCAGCTTGCCGATGATCCCGTTGTCAACTTCAACCAGCGGTCCGCTCCAGTCACTGATCGTGCTGGTGGTGTTGACGACTGGGATCGACAACTGTGCCAATTCTTCGCACAAACGCTGGTCCATCACGTGCGCGATAACGCCGTGGGGGTACCAGTGTTTCATCGCCGACAAGATATGACGCGTCGGTGGCGCGTGATGTAGTCGCCAGTTCGGAAACAGGACCGCTTGGTCATAGATCCCTTGCAGGACACCGCGTCCGTATCCGATGTCTTGCGGGATCAACAGCGCGATGCGCGTTGGTTCGTTATCGTTCATGCAACTTGACGAGAGGACGTGACCGTTTGCCCACGGGCTCTCACACGGTAGCACAACCCGAGCACGAATTCGCATGGGTGGCGAACGTTTTTGGACTTGTTTTTCTCGTCGAGCTGATGAACGCTTCTCTGCACCGGAGTCGAAGCTCGTGCGCGAGTTTATTACGGGTTTGGCGATCCCGGTCGGCCGTGCAATGCGAAGAACCGATCCGTCGCCGCGGTTTCGTGTCTTCGGCGGAGCGAAGATTCGTCGGGCGTCTTTCGGTCCGGGCGATCAACGCCAGGCTGATCGCGATCGTCACGGTCCGAATTCGGCCCGACCCCATCGACAAAGAATGCCTGCTGCTGGATCGACGTCAGATCAGTATTTCGCTCGATCACATCAGACAAACTGGTCCCCGAAATCTCTCTCAACTGTTCGCCTTCAAAGACGTTTTGATACCACAGACGATCGCCACTTCGAATGGCTTCGAACTGGTCGGCGATGACGGTTTGCAGCATCTCCCCGACACTGGCCCCGTCGACATGATCTTCGGCTAATGCACCGACCCAAACGTCAATGTCGTCGACCGATTCATAAGCCGCAGCCAACCGGGCTTGGACATCCTCATCGGCCGAGATGTCCGCGAATGATTCGGCCCGATCGAGCCCCAGCGACTCTCTGACCGAGTTGTAATCGGGCAAACCATGGTCACGGCCGCGCTGGATGTTCAGCGACGCCAAGTCGAATCCGCCCGCGCCGGGTGGTCCGAACAAGAAGTTGCGAACGTCATCGATCAGCATCGTATCCACTTCTTGAGCACGCTGACTGGACACGCCCTTGAGCAACGACTCGATTCCGTGCTGTGTGATTTCATCCGGTGCAAAGAAAGCGTCTTGCAACGACAGACTTCCCGCCTCGATCTCATTCCCTTCGTTGTCCAATCGAGGCAACGTGGTGGTCAGCGTGGTGTGCCCATAACGATAGGCCGCCGTGGCGAACAAGTTGCTGATGCTGGGATCGACGGTTGGGTCGTACCCCGAGTAAGCGTCGATTGCATCGCGGCCCAGCAGAGCCGGTAAGTACTCGTTGAAGGTGATTGCCTGAATCTCGCCAATCACAATCGCCCGTGCAGCCTGGTACAACTCCTCGTCGCTGAGCGAATTGTCCGTAGCGGACATTTCGTCAGCGATGCGGTTGTGTTCGCGTACCCAAAGCGTGTGCATCGATGTCAACGCCACGTTCTCGTTCGCGCGAACATCACCGGCCTGGAAGAATCCGTCCTCGCCGATCGGCAACAAATCGCCGTCGCTGGTGGCCAGTCGTCCACGCTGGAAACTGCGGAGCGAATCCGCCGTCGCCTGGTCGGAACCGTAGACCATCGATCCATCCAAAAACGACGTGATCTCGTTGACTTGCTGACGCGGATTGTCGATGGATGTGCCGCTGCCATCGGCGGCGGCCGAACGTGTCAGCGAAATCTCAACGTCTCCGGTCGCGAACGGATCAAACTGTTCATCACCGGTGGGCCCCTCAATGTTAAACGATTCATCGTGCCCTTCTTGCGTCAGATCAATGTCGTGGTCGATAAACTGCCCCCAAACCCAAATCAGACTGCTGAGCCCCCGTTCGTTCTCGATCGATTCCTCTTGAGCCGACACCAAATTGCTGATCTCTCGCGCCGAAGCTCGTTCCTGGCCACTTGGCTCCGAGATTCCGTCGGCGTAGTCCGGATCCACGACCCGAGTCAGTTCGGTACCGGCGGAACCAAGTTCGGGACTCTCTAGGTTGTTACCGGTGCCATCAATGGAACGGACTTCCATTGGTGCAATTTCTTCCACCGGAGACTCCGGTGGCTGCGGCGACCGCGGCGCATCGTTTCGCCCCCCCTGGCGTTCTGCTGATCGTCGATTCATGCGATTGATGATCCGCAGCGCGTCCAGCGGAGTGACTTCACCGTCCCCATTCACATCGCGACCACGACCACCGTCGACGTCATCGCCACCCGATCCACGGCGACGCGTCAGGGCGTTGATCACCATCAACGCATCGATGGGTGTGACTTCGCCGTCTTGGTTTACATCTTCCACCTCAAAGACTTCCGCCGGCTCATCCGAGCCGGTGGCCGAGCCTTCGTTACCGAGGACGTCGTCGAGCGCTGCGACATCGGCCGCCAACAGGCGTCGTCCCTCAAGCTCTTGAAGTCGCAACCCTCGTTGCTGCCAGCGTCCTTTTCGAACGTATTTTCTGCGTGACATCGCAGTACTCCATGAATAGGCGAAGCGTTGCACGAAACGCTCGCGGAGTTGAAAAGAAGAGAAGAGCCGCAGCGAACACCGCGGTAAGGTGTTCAACGTGACACGGAGTCGCAGTCCACGGAAGAAATCCAAAAAGCACTTGGTGAATGCCAGCCGCCTCGTTCGATTCGGCGTTCCATCACCGCTCGTTAGACTGCTGCTTCGGGACGTTTCGACCGATCTTGCCTCAGTTGGGTGACAACTGGCAGCGAACAACACATCTGCCGTGATGCGCAGCGGCCACGTATCGCCCTACCGGGCAAGCCCGGTAGTCGGAGACCAAGCGGCTGAATTGCCTCTCGATTCGGTGGTGTACTGCGTTGCTTCATCAGGCAGCAGGTCACCAGACATGGGCTCTGTTCACGGACGCTTGTGCCACCTGTCATGCCCGGCGTGGATTCCCCAAAGCACAACGCCAAAGAGAGCAAACTGAACGAAACTTGCGGTCCCCTCCACCATCATCCAGGCGGGCAGAGACGGCGCTGCATACTTCGCCGGTTCGGTCAGCACGATGTAACTTCCCAAGAAAAGTCCGAACGCGAAAACCCTCTTGTACGCGCTGGAAACGGTAACTGTGCCAGGGGAAGTCGTTGACAGGGCCAGGGATAGGATCAAACCTTGGATCACCATGACCGCAAAGCCCAGCGGCATAATCGGGGAATCCCGCATGAATTCGATACTCGCAAAGTGATCCTTGTTGATCACAAAGTGGGATAGACCCTGGACGGCGAACGTCGTGATGATAAAGGCAATGATGGCGAGCAAGTGTTTCATCGGGTGCTCCGGAATGCCGCGGCTTGTGTACTTGTTTTTTGCAAGTTCTAAGACGCTAACCGATGTACTTGTTTTTTGCAAGCTCACTGCCGCGAGAGAGAAATTGAGCATGACCAAACGATCATCGGCAGACTGGCATGGCTGTCCCATCCGATACAGCGCATCGATCTTCGGTGATCGCTGGTGCCTGTTGATCCTCCGCGACCTGATCTTCCTACAGGCGCGTCACTACGCAGATTTCTTGAATGCGGGCGAGGGCATTTCGACGAACATCCTTGCCGCAAGACTAGCGACTTTGGAATCGGAAGGGCTGGTCGAAAAGCAACCGGATCCGGAGCACGGAAAGCGTTTCATCTATCAGCTAACCAACAAAGGACTCGACCTCGTTCCTGCCTTTTTGGAGATCGTCCGATGGGCCAACAAATGGGACAAGAAGACCGAAGTCCCAGTCGAGTTTGCTCGTGAGCTAAGAAAGGACAGTAACACGTTGGCAAAGCGGATCATCCGCGAATTGCGACAGAGAAGGCAATAGCCGTCTGGCCTTTGTGTCAGGTCCAAATTGCCAGTTTCAGCAGATCGACCGGCAACCGCGATCAGTCTCCAGCGCGAGGGTTTTCGTACCAGACGACACCCAGGTCTTGGGCTTCCTCGCAAGTCATGACGTCCAGGTCGCCGTCACCGTCCAGATCGATCAACTCAACGCGGTCGAACTTCACCTTCGTCGTGGGGTCCAGCGGTGCCCAACGTCCGTTGACCGTTCGCTGCCAAATGCCGGGGCGCTCACCCTGTCTTTCGTACAACGTGTTCGCGGTCACGATCAAGGTGCCATCTGGCAACTCCGATGCCGACTTGCCCATGACCATCTGACGGGGCAGCGGAAGGCGTTCGGTCAACCAAAACCGACGGGCCTGGCCGGTCGGGTCGGTACGCAACTGACATCGCAGGACCTCGCCATCACGTGTTGCGATCACCCAACGACTGGGCGTGGCCGACAGAAACATGACCTCTTGGCCTTCGCCTGCGATCCGATGCTCAGGCCACTGCGATTCGGGTGCATCGGGTTGCTCCAACCATCCGGCGCAGCGATCGGGCCCCTTGCGATCACTGAACACCAAGTCTTGGTCGCCGTCGTGGTCCATGTCCAGCGACTGCATTGACATGATCCAGCCCACGTTCCGCAGCCGAATCGACTGCCACCGACTGAGGTCGCGAGGGTTGGACTGGGGAGCGACTAGCAGCGTGAGGGAAGCATCATCCCCTTTCGCGCCCACTGCGATTGCAGTCCGACCGTCGATCTTGCCCAAGGGAACCGCGTACATCCACTGGACGCCATCGAGCTGCGTGAACCGGTCGCTAGACCAATTCGCTGCCCGCAGCAATTCGTCGCTGCTGGAGTTGTCACTGTCGTTCCAGTGAACCAACACTTGGCGCTGCCTGCCCTCATGGCAACTGACAATGTCCATTCTGCCGTCGCCGTCCATGTCGCATGGCATCGCGTCCTCGGGGGACTTGGCTTCGGCGACCGTCACGGCGGGCCATCGCCGCCTCACGTGCTCAGGTCCGGGATGCAAAACCAAACGGACCAATCCAGACTCCTCCCAGCCGGTCACGACATCCGCAAGCCCATCGCCGTTGAAGTCGGCCAGTCGGACGCCATCGGCGCCGTCAAATCCCTTGTCGATTTCATGGCGGGTCCATGCAGATGCATCTGAGTCGTTGCTATCCGTTTCCTTCTCGCTACCGGTCGCATCCTGAGCGACCGCAACACCTGACCAAGCGATCGTCAGACAGCCAATCAGGGTCATCAACCGAGCGAACCGGCTGGCGGAATCGGGGGAATCCATAATACGGGGCCTGAAAAGAGGATGAAGCGAACGTCGACTGACTGTGGAAATGAGTTCCCGACTTCGACAAACCCATGCTTGTGCTCAGCATAGCGGTGCTCGTCATCGTAGTCGCGAATCCTAAGGCCGATCCTCGCTGACGCTTGATCCTTCCAGAGGGCGTCGGCCATTGCCATCCTCGCGCTGGCACCCCTAGTATCTGGCTGTCGACACCTTTGGCTTCATTTTGGAAGCTTCTGGAAGTTGAT
>JBCCUO010000200.1:0-6713 GCA_039196805.1 Planctomycetota bacterium
CAACCGTCGATTTCCCAGCGCTGAAGCGGCCGAGCACGTGGAGATGGGCGCAGCGGCCTTCCACCGTCAACTGATACGCGGCAACATGTCGACCGAGTACGACAATGACATCCGCGTTTGGCTGGAAGAACTCCGCCGACTCGAAACCGAATGATTCGACGAAGATGAACCAGCAACATCTCGATGTGGTGGTCCAGGCAGCGCGAGCGGGCGCCGCGGAACTGATGTCACGGCGGGCTGACTTTGTCGTCAGCGAGAAAGCTCCCAAGGATCTGGTCACCGATGCCGACCTGGCCTCTCAGAAGGCGATCCGTGATCAGTTGGTGGAAGCATTCCCAGCATATGCGTTTGTCGGCGAAGAAGAGGGTGAGACGGAGCCTCCCGAGGCGACTCGTCGAGGCGATGCGGACGCGACGCCTTGCTGGGTCGTCGACCCGCTGGACGGCACAGTCAACTACGTTCACCGCCTGCAGAGCTTTGCCGTTTCGATCGCGTTGTTCGCCAAGGGCGAGATGAAGTTGGGCGTGATTCTTGATCCCACGCGGGATGAACTGTTTACCGCGATCGCGGGCGACGGCGCCAAACTGAACGGCAAGCCCATCTCCAGCAGCCAGTGCACCGACATCAGCCAAGCGCTGATTTCATGCAGCTTTCCGGCAGGCGTCACGTCCGATGCGCCCGAAGTCACTCGGTTCACCAACGTCCTGGCCCGTTGTCGTTCGATGAGGCGGCTGGGTTCGTGTGCACTCAACATGTGCTACGTGGCCGCGGGCCGTTTGGACGGATACTGGGCGACCAGCGTCGCGCCTTGGGACAGTGCCGCGGGCTCGGTCATCGCCAAGGAAGCCGGTGCGGCACTGATCGGATACGACGGCCAACCGTTCGACGACTGGTCACCCAAGTTCTGCGTTGCGGCGACTGATGACCTCCAGCAACAGATCCTACCGTTGCTGAAGGTGTAAGCAGTCCTTTGGAACGCGATAGGCAGCGCTTCGACGTCTGCGATATCGCCTCAAGCTCTGCCTACTCCTGAATCGGCAGTTTCAGTGTCAACGTCTTGCCTTCACGCCGAATCTCTACGTCGACGATGTCGCCCGGTTTGCGGTGCTGGGAAACGTGGGCGAACAGATCGGATTCACGACGTAGATCAGCTAAGCCGTCGAACCGCACAATCACATCCTCCTTTTTGAATCCCGCCTTCTTGGCGGTTGCGTGAGCGTTGTATTTTCCAACGTAGCGAACTCGCAATCCGGCTGGTTGGTCTTGCAAATCAAGTGAGCGAGTTTCCGAAACCGGTTCAAGCCGCATTCCCCCGAGGGCGATTCGCGACAATCCCCAGGACCCCACTCGCCAGGAAGTGTCATCCCGCTGTCTCCAGCCTTCGGGCAATTGGATGACAGAGGACTCAGTGCGACCGCCGCGCAACAATTCAACTGACACGGACGGAGAGTCTCCCTCCAAATGATGCAGCACCCACTGGACATCCGCAATCGATACAAGCGGTTGGCCCGCCAGTTGCGTAAGATTGTCGCCGGGCAGTAGCCCACTTTTTTCCGCGGGAGAACCTTGCGCCACTGATTTCACCCGGGCGGGATAGTCGGGGTCTAAGATCAGGCCGATCGATTTGGGATGCGGGAACGGGAAGAGCAACTTCTCTGGAATCGGCTTGGACTGACTCCAATAAAAATCACGACGTGCATCACCGATCTGGTGGCAGTGAATGCAACTCTTGACGACGTCTCCCTCGTGGTCCAGCTGGCTCTTGTACTTGCTACGCAACGATGGGTACTGCTCAGGCGACGAGAACTCGAGCGGTTGCCCCTGCTTTCCGGCCAGGGACGCTTGGTTGCCCGGATATTCCGCGTGCAACTCCAACGCCTTCTCAAGCGCTCGGGCCATCCCAGTCAGCGAAACGTCCCCCAACCAATCGGTGCGATGCGAGCGAGTGCCGAAGCGTCCATAGACGGTTCGGTCGGCGTTGATCATGAAAATCGCGAATGACTGGTCGGTGTCATACTGAAAGGTGTTCAAGTCCAAGCCATTGGTGCCCACAATGCGAACGCAGACGAACTTTTCCAGCAGCGGGCGGATCACCGGGTCGGTATCCACCAAGTCATCGTCCAGCTTCACGCATTCCTCGCAGGGGATGCAACGCAAACTGACGACGATCGGTTTCGCGGTCCGCTTTGCTTCTTCGATCGCTGCATCAAGATCGTTGTAGATCCAGAATCCATCCGCCTGGACTTTCTGCTTGTCGCGGCGGACTTTTTCTTCCCGCGTCAGCTTCTCGGCAGCCCAACTTGGCGTCGCCATCGATGCCAAGCCCACGCACAGCAAAACGATCTTGGCGGAGAAATACTTCATCTTGGACCTCGCAAGCGATTGGAACCCATGGGCGATTTACCCGACCGATTCTAACCGAGATGAGGTTTGAGCAGCGACCTAGACGCGCTGGATTCCCTGGGCGGCCTGGTGCCCAGCGGCAGTCGGTGATCCGACCGTGTTCACCGTGACCCCTTCGCCATGGTCGGGCTCAAGCTGATAGATTTGGTCGGCATAGCGGTCAAAGCTGGCCACGTCGTGATGGCTGATCATTAGCACCTGAAAGCCGAGCGCCTGGCCGGCTTGTTGAACGATCTTGACCAAGCGATGGACCAGATCGGGTCGTAGCCAACAGTCTTGTTCGTCCAACACCAGAAAACGACGATGTCGGCTGGAATCCAACGTGGTCACGGCAAACATTCGCAGGCCAACGGAAACGACATTTACCACCGAGCCGCCTTGCCCGAGCAAAATGTTCTCTTCGTTTCCGTCGCGTTCGATCAAGAAATCAACGTTCGCGGTGTCGCGACGAAACGAAGCTCTTGCACGGAAGCGAATCGGTTGCTCCAGCACTTCTTGCAGCGCTTTGGTTAGCGTTGTTTCGATTACCGCTAGTTCGCGTTGAAACAGGTCATTGCTCAATTGTTCCAGTGCTGACGTGACCTGATCCGCGATCGCCAAGAACCGCTCGCATTCGACCAGTTCGGACTCTGCCTGCTGGCGCTGACGCTGGACTTCGGTGTATCGTCCACTCAGTCGATCGATTCGTGACCGGAGCCGATCCGGCGAATCCAGTGTTGGCTGCGCTGCGTCAGCTGAATGGTTCATTCCGCAGCCTCGGCATCGAGTTCTGCCTTTCGTTCGATCTCGGCAAGGTCGTTTTGGATCGACTCCAGCAACCCCTGGTATTCGCGACGTCGTTTCTCGTTCTCTCTCTCCATTTCCGCCAGTTGCATGGCAAGCTGCTCGACGTCGTGGGTGCCAAACTGCTCGTCTGCTTCCTGCTGCAGTTCCCGCAGCCGTGTCTCGGCGGATTCCAACTGGGTCTGTGTCTGGATGCGCCGCTCATTCAGCTTGGCGTACTCGTCCTTCAAGGACTCGATCGACTGGACGTCGGCGGTGTCTGATTCGGGCATCACCCAATCTCCTGGGGGCTGGTATGAGTCACTTCCTCAGCAAGGCGACGGATTTCGCTTGCTACCGGTGCATCGAAGTGATGCAAGTTCTGTTCCAAGAACTCCATCAGACCCGCTCCGGTGTCTGTCCGGTGCTGGGTCAGGGCGTTCAGGTGCGCGATGAATGCTGACGATGCATCTTGCCCCACTTCGTCTCCGATGACCTCTGGATGGAAGACCTCATCGTAAGGTTGATGAGGCACCATGACACGCTCGGCAACCCAATCCGACTTGCCGCGAACCAGAAGCGGAGAGGGGATCCCGGGCTGCAGGCGACCGTCGTCTGGATCGCTCGGCTCCGAGTGTGCCGCGTCCACTCGCCTCTGCTGGACCGCGTTGCTGGCCGGCTTCGAA
This sequence comes from Planctomycetota bacterium, assembly GCA_039196805.1. Lineage (GTDB taxonomy): Bacteria > Planctomycetota > Planctomycetia > Pirellulales > Pirellulaceae > JBCCUO01. Next base: position 3,852 of record JBCCUO010000200.1, read on the forward strand.
TCATCTGGATCGCAGTCGGTGAACAGCGAAAGTTGATCGCCGGAGTGGGGCAACGAATCGACGGCGGAATCTTGCTGGACTGCTGTTTCATCAACAGCAGGCCGCAGGCGATTTGCGCTGGGCTGCAGACAAAGCACCGAGGGGATGTGATCACGTGTCGCGTCACCCCGACTTCGCCTGACGATGTTTCCTGGAGTGAGCCAGGACGTATTGCCAGTGGTGACGGTTGGCAGACTGCGATGGATGTGGCCATTGACCACCACATCGATTCCCTTGATCGCTCTGGGACGTAGATAGGCGGACTCTTCGAAACCGGGGACTTTCAGATCGTGGTGAGTCATCCAAACGACCAAATCGTCTCGTTTCTTGGCGGCAAAAGAATCGGGTAGTCGCTGGTTCCAAGACGTCCCCCCGACCACCACGGTTTGCTTCCCGACCCTGCCACGCCACGGACTCTCTTCGCTCACCAACTGCACGTGCCCCGAAGCAACCAGAACGCTAATCGAGTCGTTCGATTTGAGTTGGTTCTCGCGAACATCATGGTTGCCATAGATCGACAACAGCGGATCCCCCCAGTGCGTTTCGATCGCTTGGATGATCTCCGTCAACAACCAGTTGGGGTTGTCTTGGGGCAACTGAAAGAGATCTCCCAGCAGGAACGCCTGCCAATTGCGGCTCCGCGCCGTCTGCAGGCACCAACGAAATTTCTCCAACACGACTTGCGGGTAATCATCTTTGCGAAATCCCGGCACCCTCGGTTCCAGGTGAGGATCGCCAATGAACATCAATCCATCGACCTGCTTCATCGTGCCGCTCCGACGCGGGAAGTCGTCCGTGCGGAGGACTGATCGTGCTGATGCCCTGGTACACCTCTGGCGGCCGCCAATAGGTCAACCGGATCGATGGTTCCACCACAGGTCTGACACGTCGGATGATCCTCCAGATACCCGTGAACACGCTGCTCACTTTCCCGTGTCGCTTTCTCCGCATTTTGATAAGCGGCACGTGCGGACTTGGTCGCATCCTGGTATCGGGTCAGACGACTCAGGTAGCCTGCGACCAGAGTCAAATCCAAGGGCAACGCAGGCTCACTCAAACGCGCCAACACGGTTCTCTTGGCCGAGCACTCATGATGAGCCAGACGTGCTCGCTGTAGGTCCGTCAACAATTCTCGCAGTCGTTCATCACTTCGCTGATGAGGTGGCTCGGACAGTCGTTGGTAGGCATCGACCTGTCCGCGAAATTGGCCGACGACTTGATTCGCTGTGATCAGCGAACGGACGAGTGACCGAATGTCTTCCGTCGGCTGGATTACGGGAGGCGGATCGAGTTTCGATAGTGCGCTCACATCGCGCTGGCATGTTTGGACGCGCTGCGTGACCTGAAGCAATCTGCCAACCTGAATACGAAGCCGATCACTGGGGTGTAGCGTCGGCGGATGCTCAAGATCCAGCAGAATGCGGTGATCTCGCCGAAGTCGTTCAGAGTCACGATGCACCCGACCGAGTGACTCGGACAAGCGCCGCAGGGGCTGCGTGGACGATTGGGACGGCGGATCGGTTAGCTTGAGCAGACAAGACTCTGTCGCCCGGAGCTGCGTCACATGGTGAGACGCCGCAATCAATCGCGCGATCCGCTGCCGAAGGTCGCCGCACCTTTGCGACAGCTTGCCCAGTGTCGAGTGCTTGCTTTGAGCCTCATGGATCCGCTGCTGTAAGCCGGGCACGGTTTTGAATTGTTCAATCTCGTGATCGAAGTGCTCGATCTTCTTGCGCAGCCGTTTGGCCAACGATCGCTGATCGCGAACGTGAGCCTTGTGGCGATGCTGCATCTCGATCAATCGCGACGCATCGGACGACGACGCGAAGAAAGCCGCGGCTCGGCTTGCCGAATCACCGATCAAGAAAATCGGCGTTTTCTGCTGGCCAAAATGGACGTCATACTCCTGTCCCGACTTCCCCGAGTCGCCACATGCCGGATCCAATCTCAAAACGTCCTGAACAGAGTCGGGAACCGCACCACCGACTCGATGAATGTCCTCGCCATCGAGCGTGTAGTTGACCGCCCCCGACTTCTTTCGCTGCCAGGTGATCACGTGACCGTCATCGGTCTCGACCGTCACGCGCGCAGCAGATTCGCCATGCCGAAGTACGTGAGTGGAACGGCCGTTTCCTGCAAGGATCTGAAGGGCCGCAACGACCGCCGACTTACCACAGTTATTTGGTCCCGTTAGCACCGTCAAACCATCAGCCAATTCGAACACCGAATGGCGATGGGACATGAAGTTTTCAAGCACGACCTTGCGAATCATTGGCTGACTGCCTCCCCACAATCGCCAGCGATCACATTCTGCGGCAGAGGACGATTGCGGCGCGGAACCGGCGGCATGGGAACGAAGCGTATCGGTCTCGGGTCATCCGAGGTTGAATCGTCGGAAGTCTCTGACAGACTCGCCAAGCTGGTCGCCTTCGTGATGCCCTGGTGCCAGTCAGGGTCGCCCGCCTCGTACAGCATGTTGCCTGGCTCCGAAGCATCCGCCTCGCAGTTCAACGCGTGGTACACCAATGACGCCGGGTGCTTGTAGTTGTACCCTTTTCGGCTGGCAGTGCCGACCATCATGTACAGACCGTGTCGGGCTCGCGTCATGGCGACGTACAGCAAACAGAGAGCCTCGGTGACACCACGATGCAGATTCAAACCCCAGGCCTGCTGCCAAGCGGGATCGACGAAATGAGCGAATTTCTCGCCAAATGATCGCGTCAGCGCCTCGGGGCGATCGGCCACGTCGGCCGCACGACTCAACGAACCCGACTCGGGCCGGAACAGGTTTCCCTCCAACTCTGGCAAGACGACCGCGTCAAA
>JBCCUO010000201.1:0-6711 GCA_039196805.1 Planctomycetota bacterium
GACATGGTCTTCATCTCTGTCAACACGCCCACCAAAACGTTTGGCGTCGGCGCGGGGCGCGCAGCCAATTTGGAATACGTCGAAAAGTGTGCTCGGAACATCGCCGAGGTCGCCGAAGGCCACAAGATTGTCGTCGAAAAATCGACCTTGCCCGTGCGTACCGCCGAAGCGGTCAAGACGATTCTCTCTAGTGCAAAGAATGGTGCCTCGTTCGATGTGCTGAGCAATCCCGAGTTTCTGGCCGAAGGCACGGCGATCGATGATTTGCTGGAACCCGATCGTGTGCTGATTGGTGGGGAGTCGCAAAAAGCGATCCAGGCCCTGGTTGACGTTTACGCCAACTGGGTTCCCCAGGATCGAATTCTGACCACGAATCTGTGGAGCAGTGAACTGTCCAAGCTGACTGCGAACGCGTTTCTGGCACAACGTGTTTCGTCAATCAATGCGATTTCGGCTCTGTGCGAAGCCACGGAAGCCGACGTCGATGAAGTGGCCGCCGCGATTGGAACGGATTCACGCATTGGCCCTAAATTTTTGAAATCATCGGTGGGTTTTGGAGGCAGCTGCTTTCAAAAAGACATCCTGAACCTCGTCTACTTGTGCGAGTACTTCGGGCTACCCGAAGTGGCGGCGTACTGGGAACAGGTGGTGATGATGAACGACTACCAAAAACATCGCTTCGTCCGCCGCATGGTGCGAACGATGTTCAACACCGTCAGCGACAAGAAACTTGCCATTTGGGGATTCGCGTTCAAGAAAGACACGAACGACACTCGTGAATCGGCGGCGATCTACGTCTGTCGTGACCTCTTGATCGAGCGAGCCAGGCTTTCGATCTATGATCCGCAAGTCGGCGAGGAACAGGTCAAACGGGACCTCTCCACCGTATTTGCCAACGAAGACGGGCGGCTGAGTGAAACGCATCGGCGTCTGATCGACGAGAATGTGGAAGTGGTCGACTCCAGCGTGACCGCGGCGCAAGACGCTCACGCCATCGCCGTGTTGACCGAATGGGATGAGTTCAAGCAGGTCGACTACGCGGGCCTATTGCCTCAGATGAAACAACCGGCTTCCATTTTCGATGGCCGCAACATCCTGAAGGGCCTGCAGCTGGACGAGCATGGTTACAGCTATCACGGAATCGGATTCTAGTTTGAGTTCGACCTCTTTGATCACCGGGATCACGGGCCAGGATGGCTCGTACCTAACGGAGCGACTACTGGCGCGAGGTGACACGGTTCACGGCATTGTGCGTCGCTCCAGTTCAACGGTGAGAACCCGTTTGGATGCCTTGTTCCACGACAAGTCGATCTACGACAAACGTCTGTTCCTGCATTATGCGGATCTGGATGACACGACCACCATCCGCCGCATCTTGACGGCAACTCAGCCTGACCACCTGTTTCATCTGGCCGGTCAAAGCCATGTGGGTGTCAGCTTTGACATCCCGGAAACGACCTGTCAGTTCACCGCCATGGGAACGCTGAAGCTGTTGGAGATCGTTCGCGACTTGGCCAAGCGACCGCGGTTCCTGCACATCAGCAGTAGTGAAATCTTCGGCCGCCCAGATCAGTCTCCGCAGACCGAACGTACTCCAATGCGTCCGGTGACGCCCTATGGGATCGCCAAGACGTTTGCCACTCAGATGGTCCAGCTCTACCGCGAGTCATTCGGATTGTTCGCGTGCAATGCGATCTGCTTCAATCACGAATCACCTCGACGGGGTGAGTCATTCGTGACGCGAAAGATCACGCGTGGGGCCGCGGCGATCTCGTTGGGTCTGCAGCAGAAGCTGAAGCTAGGAACGCTCGACGCGCTGCGAGACTGGGGGTACGCCCCGGAGTACGTCGATGCGATGGTGTTGATGTTGGAACAGACGTCGCCCGATGATTACGTGCTGGCGACCGGAAGATCACACAGCGTGGAAGACTTCTTGCGGATCGCTTTTCAGTGCGTTGACCTGAATTGGCGCGACCACGTGACCTTTGACCAGAAGTACTCGCGTCCGTCCGACGTCGGACGGCTGGTCGGCGACGCAAGCAAAGCGGCGCGAGTCTTGGGATGGTCGGCCCAGACCCAGCTGCCGGAGCTGATCAAGCTGATGGTCGATCACGACCTGGAGCGCTATCAAGCGAAGCGCTGATGTCCATTGCGGACCAGAGTCGCCGGTCGTAGCGTTTTTCAGAAAACGATACGAACGTGGAGTGAGCGGTCGACAAAGTAGCCCGCCTTCTCCGAAGGCGAGGCTCGACAACGCTAGTCAATGGCCCGCTGATGCGCTTCGCGGTGCGAGAGCGGCTCGGGCTCACGGAGTGAGCGGTCGACAATGTAGCCCGCCTTCTCCGAAGGCCAGGCTTGGGGGCGGTTGGCTGACGGCCGGCTGATTTCACTGCGCGGAACGGAAGACGGCTCGGGCTCACGGAGTGAGCGGTCGACAATGTGACCCGCCTTCTCCGAACGCGAGGGATTGAATCTCCGAATCCAGAACTGCGTGGCGGTGGTTGGTATTTGATTCGCTGGGTCGTACCGCCAGGCAAACATCGCGGTTTCGCAGCTGACCAATCCCGCCGGTTACTCAAACTCGCGGTATTTGTCCAGCAAGCGGTAGAGCGACCTTCGGCTGATCCCAAGCTGTCGGGCTGCGGCTGCTTTGTTGCCTTCACACTGCTTGAGGGTCGCTTCGACGTGGCGTCGATTCAGCGTTGCCAAATCAGGAGGGAGTGCCTGATGATTCATCGTGCCCACCGCAGCTGGCGTGATATCTCCCTCTTGACTGCTGTTGGCTGCGACCCGCACAGCTTGAAGCACTTCGACCGGGAGGTTTTCCTGCGTGATCTCTCCGTCTTCATCGGCGAGTAGCTTGCCGCGTTCGAGCGCGTTGATCAGCTGACGAACGTTTCCCGGCCACGAGTAATTCAGCAAAGAATCCATGACGCCTTCGGCCAGACGCCAACCCGCTCCGGTGAAGTGCCGCACCAGTTCGGGAATGTCGTCGGGACGATCGCGAAGCGCTGGCAGGTCGATCTTGAGGACATTCAGTCGGTAGTAGAGGTCTTCGCGAAAGCGCCCCTCTTCAACTTCTTTCTTCAGATCACGATTCGTGGCGGCGATCAATCGGACAGTCGTGCGTCTTTCTTTGACACTGCCCAGTCGTCGAATGACGCCGTCTTCGATGACGCGTAGCAGCTTGGCTTGCAGGGCGCCCGCCAATTCGCCGAATTCGTCGATGAACAGCGTCCCGCGATCGGCCACCTCAAATAGACCCGGCTTGGCCGCCACTGCTCCCGTGAACGCACCTTTCTCGTGACCGAACAGTTCACTTTCCAACAGCGACTCCGGAAGCGCGGCGCAGTTGATGACCACCAGCGGCTTGTCGGCCAGGTCACTTTGAGCGTGGATAGCGCGGGCGACTAATTCCTTGCCGGTGCCACTCTCACCCTCGATCAAGACCGGTTTGTCGCTGGAAGCAACGCGTTCGATCAGCTGCAGAACGCGCTGAATCGCCTTGGACTGACCAAGGATCTTGGAAGATCGTCGTTGACGGCGCAGGGCAGCTTTCAGGCGAGTGTTTTCACGTTGCAGATGCGTGGTGCGAGCCGCTTTGCGAATCAACTCGTCCAAGTCGCTGAGTCGGATCGGCTTCTTGACATAGTCCACCGCGCCGGCTTTCATCGAGGCGACGGCGGTCGAAACGGTTGCCCCACCGGTCAGCATCAAGACCTGCAGATCCTCCCCTTCGCCGCGAATCCGCTCCAACAGTTCCACGCCATCCATCTCGGGCATGTGCACATCCAGGACGGCGACGTCGAATTGGCGACCGCCAATCTCTTTGAGTGCTTCGGCCCCACTGCTGACTGCTGTCACAAGGTATCCGCAACGGCGGAAAAATGTTGCGGCCGACTCGCGGAAATCGTCCTCGTCGTCGACCAACAGCAGGTCAATCGCACCCGGCGAGTCGGGCTCTCTGTAATCTTCGGTCAATGGAGACTCGTCGGAACGGGAGGAACGCGTTGGCAGGCGGTCGTGTTGACTGGCCCAAGTTGCTTCTCGATTGGCGTCGAAGTCGGTCAGCATGTAGGTATCGGCTAGTGCGGGAATGGTAGCACTCAGAGAATTGACGACTAGCCAACCTGGTGAGCAACACCGCACACAGCAATCATTGGGCCAACGACAGGACCGACGCGCAGACGAGACGGAATGCTGAATGTCCCGCGTGTTTTAGAGATGTGGCAGATTTCCCAACGGCTCCCCAGGCCATTGAGCGTGAGCCGATGGAATGTCGTTTGCTTGTTTGAGAGTTCCCGTCATGGCTCCCAATAGGGTGAGCGGAATCGCTCTCTCAAGTGGGCGGCATCGCTCGTGGTGCGCGCCCAACAACCGCAACTGGCCCCGCGGTGCGAAGGCAAGGGTGCGGCGAGACTCAAGAACCGGAGCGACGCGTGTCTTCGACGGAGACGTCGATCTGAGGGTCGGGGACGGCCTGACGGGGCAACCGCAACGTGGCGACCGCCCCGCCGTCAGTCGACGTTAACATCAACCCGCCGCCGTGCGCTTCCGCCAACCGCCGCGCGATCGGCAATCCGAGTCCGGTGCCGCGGATCCGAGTGGTGAAGAATGGCTCGAACAGTCTCGACTCGTATTCCGGCGGCAAGCCGCAACCGAAATCGCGGACGGTCACCTCGACGGCTTCCTGATGGCCAATCCATGTACTGGAAAGTCGAACTTCGACCTTTCCGTTCTCGCCGCTGGCCTGCAACGCATTTTCCAAGACGTTTCGCAGCACTTGCTCCAGCGCGAACGGATCGGCGTTGACATGGTCGTCCAAACGTGAGGGGACGATTTCGATCTGATCCAAGCGACAGACTCCGCCTTGGCAGATGTGTTGCCAAGTTTGCCGGACCAGTTTGGTCAGTGACACGGACTGAACTTCCAGCCGCACAGGACGGGCGAACTGCAAGACTTCTTCGTAGAGATGCAGCAGGTGGTCGTGGGCACGCTGTATCCGCTCGATCAGCTGAACCGAGTCGGGGCGATCATCCAATTCCAATGCCAACGTTTCCAGCGCGGCTTGGCTTCTTTGAAACGCGTTACGACTCTCGTGGGCCAGCCCCGCCATGGTCTGTCCGATCGCTGCCAATCTCTCGTGGCGCACCAGCAGTCGTTGCGCCTCCGTCAAGTCAGTGATGTCCTGCCCCACGCAAAGCACGCCCTGCTTCAGCTCTGTGGACTGCGCCAACTCGTTGACAGAATCGGATGTCAAATCAGGAGGCAATTCGACGGCTCTGGCATGCCAGCGGATCCGACGAGGCCCCTGACCGTCGACTTGAAAGCTGGTTTCAATCGGCATCGGATTGCCCGTCGACGCCTCGCCCAGGAACGCTTCAACGGCCAGCTTCTCGCCTGGCGGAACCAGCTCGTCGAACCGGACATCCAAAGGACGAGGTGAGTGATTGTCGGTCAAGTCAGTTGAATTGCTGGAATTCCGCTCGTCTTGCCCTAATAGCTGCATCAAGAACGCATTACCGCGCAGCAGTTTTCCTGAATGATCCAGCATCATGACAACGGCTTGGGCGGTTTCGATAACACCCTCGGCAAAGTTCCGCTCGTTGCTCACCTGCCAGGCGACTGACTCGGCGTGGTAGGCGTCCTGGATCAGCGTCAAGTCCAAGTCGACCAGCCGAGTGGCGATGCCAATCAACCGTTGCCGCTGCTGATCGCTGAAACTGGATTCCTGCGCGATCGCCGCCAAGATGTGACCGCGTAGTCGCGACATCGCGGCACTGACCCACACCGGTTGCAAGCCGACCTCTACGTGCCGAAGCCCTACACGCCAACGCCGCTGGACGAAGTCTTCGTCATATTGGCCCGCGAACAAGTCGACCACCCAATGCCCCAGCGACACCTTTAGCCGTTTCACTTGGTCCTGATCGCTAAGGACACGACGCGTGTCGGAGTGGCGAGTGATCTGGTCATAGAAGTCGTCGACCATCGTCGGCATGATCTTCCGCACGACGGGCAGCACCATCGTCGCCAGCTTGAGGTCATCTTCGCTCAGGCCAACATATTGGCAAAGTCGTTGGTACCGCTTTAGCAACTGAGCGGCCTCCGGCATGACGGGAGGCGATGGTCGAGGGCTCATGAATGTTGTGTATCGCTGGACGGGGTATCGCTGGCGAGTCTCTCTGCGAACATGCAGCTCGTTTCGGGGGCATACGACGAAAGAACAATCAAGTTGCCTTGGCTGAATCGGAGATCGACGAACGATATCGACTCATCTTCTAATGCGCTCCGCAAGCAGTGCTGCGATTGCCATACCGTACGGCGCTGGCGACGCCCTTGGGGGGCACCGACATCGTCGGCTAGACGAAGAACCGTACGCCCGGCACTCCCTTCGATACCTTCTTGATGGCGACCGACGTTCAAAGTCGCCGTGCGAACGCGCCCCAGGCGCGCGGTCACGCACGGGCCCTAACGCATGGGGCGATTTGCCGCGATGCATCGCGATCAATCGCCATGCGATGAAAAGCCGAAGATCGGTATACTCCTGGACGCCCTGATACCGTACAGGTTTTGCGGCAGCGCGACGTGAGGGTGCGCGGATTGTCGCAGGCCAATGGCCACCTAATGGCATCTTATTTGTTACGCGGACGCCGCATCGACCGTGGGTCGTCCACTTTTTATTCTCAATACCACTACCCGGAAGACAGTCAC
>JBCCUO010000202.1:0-6702 GCA_039196805.1 Planctomycetota bacterium
GTGCAGCCGTTCCCACCTTCGGCCACTTCCATGTACCCGGCCAAGAAGCCCGCCTCCATCTCATTCAGAAACGCGCAACGTTTGTGGCAGTCATCCAGTCGGTACCAAGCCTTGCGTGCGAGCACCTGGTTGCGATAGCCAATCATGAAGTCATCGATGGCATCTTGCCGGGTCAGCGCCTTTTGAAGCCCGGTGAACATGGTGCAGCCGGTGGATCCGCTCAAAAGCAGTCCAAAGCAGCCGAGTACGGCCAGCTTCTTGATCAGGCGGCGGCGACGTGTCGGTGCGGACGCGCGGATACGCATCGACACCTTTTTCAAGGACATCATTTCGGCTCCCGACATGGCGAGTCTCGGAGGATACGGCATTGCCGCACTACGGGTACGAATCGCCATCAGGCCCCCCTGGCCGAGATAGCATTCGGCGTGATTCGACAGATTGAACAGGTCGTACGGATTCGTCCGACTGTCATGCTTGTATATCGCCGGAGAGGCGGCTCGGAATTCAGCGAAAATTCCGGAAAGTCCGGTCGCAACGACCAGACCGACTCGGCGGACGGCGCGTTGCGGTGCGAGCGTTGACTCTGGACACCTTCCAACGAATGATCGTAGCGACCGCAGCGATCACAGCCTTTACGCCGGAAAACTGAGCCTAAACCGAACCCCAAAGCGTTTTCCCCTGGGGGAGAGGCTGGGAGATCGTGATTCGGCTTCTATACTAGGCGCGACTGCAGTGGCGCCAGTTGACCCCATGGATTGTGACGTCATTGCTACTGTGGTCGCCCAAACCCGAGTTGGCGGCTGCTACTTTTCCAGTGGTTCCAAGGATCACACTTGATGGATCTCGTTTCAACATTCGCTTTGCTTAGCGGGCTTTTCGTTTCCCTTCTGTTTGTTCCGATCGTGCGATCGACGGCGCACCGATTTGGTTTGGTGGACCGACCCGACCATGAGCGAAAGCTGCATACGCGCACCGTTGCGCTGGCCGGAGGCGTCGCCGTGTTCGCAGCGATCTGCGTCGCCTTCGCGGCAACCATCCTGTTTGACCGCAGCGACTGGGGAATGGGCATCCTGGGCGACATCAGCAACCGGTGGTACGTGCTGTTTGCGACCGCCGCGATTCTGCTGGTCGTCGGTTTGGTGGACGACATCATTTCGCTTCGTGGTCGACAAAAACTCTTGCTTCAGATCATGGCGATCTTGTTGCTGGTTGGCAGTGGCACGGTCGTCACGAAGATTGGATTCTTTGGTGTCGATTTTCAGCTGGGGCTCTTTGCGATTCCCGTCACGGTGGTCTGGCTGCTGCTGGCAATCAACGCGTTGAACCTGATTGACGGTGCTGACGGGATGGCCACGACGGCGGGTTGTATCATTGCGTTTGGTATTGCACTGATCAGCATCGTCAGCGGGTCCCTGATGAACTCGGCACTCGCTTTCGTCCTTTGCGGAGCGTTGGCCGGCTTTTTGGTCTACAACCGGCCGCCTGCCAGCATATTTTTGGGTGACGCGGGCAGCATGATGATCGGCCTGTTCGTCGGCGTGCTCGCGGTTTGGGGCAATGTCAAAGGGACGACGGTATTAGCCTCCGCACCGGTTGCGATCCTGGTGATCCCGCTGTTCGATTCGTGGGCGGCCATTGTGCGTCGCTGGTTGACGGGCCGCAGCATCTATGCGACCGACCGAGGTCACTTGCACCACCTGTTGCAGCAAAAATATGGTTCCGTGGGGATGCTGTTGGTCGTTGGTGGACTTTGCAGCATCTCGTCCGCCTGTGCCGTCGTCGCGATGGTTTACTCGCTTCCGCTTTTCTCGGCTGTGGGTTTGTTGTTGCCACTAGCGATCCTGGTGCTGACGCGGTCGTTCGGCTATTCCGAAATGCGATTGTTGGCAGGTCGCGGGTATCACTTCGTTCGTTCGTTCACGGTGCGGAATCGGCGATGTGAGACTCAGAAGTTTCAACGCCAGGTCAACGTGCAAGGCGATGGGCCTTGGGAAACGGTTTGGGAGCCCTTGGTCGAATTCGGCAAGGCGCACGGCCTGGCCCAGATTCGCATTGATCTAAGCTTGGCCTGGCTTCACGAGGGATACCACGCGACGTGGCAAAGCGTTCGTTTACCCGAGAAGGCGTTCCAGCTTTCGATGAAGGTTCCGTTGTTTGCTCATCGCGCTTCCGATCAATCGGTGGTCCCGATCGGACGCCTGGAGATCATGACCAGTGGCGATTCGCCCGAGGCCTATGACCGCATCAGTGACTTCACAGCCAACCTAGTCGATCTGGGGCCTCAGATTGACGGCGTGATCGCTCAGCTGGAAAAGGAACGGATGCCGACGAAGGCTCAGCCGACAGCACCCGCGATTCCCAACTTGCCCGCCACGCCCGAGTCAGATCCCGCCGCGGTTGGCTCGGCCAGTTAGAAGCGATGACCGCGACGCGGGCCATTCTGCGTAAGCGTGAGGATTTCCGGACCTTCGGCAGTCATTAAGACAGAGTGCTCGAACTGGGCTGACGGACGACCATCTTTCGTCCGAACTGTCCATCCGTCCGACTTGTCACTCTTGGTGTAGCGGCCGCCGGCGTTGATCATCGGCTCGACGGTGAAGCACATGCCTGCATGCAGTCGATCGATGCGGCTTTGGCGATTTGGAAAATGAGGGATCGAAGGGTCCAAGTGAAACTGACGTCCCAGGCCGTGCCCGACATATTCGCGAACCACAGTGAATCCTCGTCGGTGCGCTTCCGGGACGATCGTCTCTCCGATCTTGGCGACGCGGCATCCGGGCGTTAGGGCTTCAATCGCAAGGTACAGGCAGTCAAAGGCGCATTGCGTGACCGCACGCTTCTCCTCGCTAACCTCGCCGATCAGAAACGTCTCGCTCTGGTCGCCATGCCAGCCATCAACGACCGTTGTGACATCCACGTTGACGATGTCTCCGTCTTTCAGGACGTAGTCACCAGGGATTCCGTGGCAAATCACTTCGTTGACGCTGGTGCAGCAGCTCTTGGTGTAGTTTTGGTACCCCAAAGTGGCTGGGCGATGACCATGGTCGTACGTCCAATCGCGCACCAGTTCGTCCAATCGTCCGGTCGTGATGCCTGGTTCTACGAAGCCGCGTATGTAATCCATCAATTCCGCGTTGACGCGTCCGGCGCGACGCATGCAATCGCGTTGGGCCTCACTGAGAATCAGCTTTTTTTGCTTGGTCAGCATCGACTTTCAGGGATTTCGGTCGGCATTTTGCCGCGTTTCTGGATGGGAGGGTGGCCGGCCGCCCAGAGCCTAGCATTACCGGAGGCTCGACCCAAGCTACCGAATGATTTTGGGCCAACACACAGCATGGGCGATTTGGGCATCCAATTCATCCGATGAAAACGTGGCAGGCGCAGAACCAAGGCCGTTTGAAGGGGTTAGAAGCTTGTTCAGGCACCAATTTTGCTGCCTGGTCGAAACGATCGTCCCGGCCAGGGGGTAGGGACTCTTGTCGCGACTAGTATGTCGTGTGCTTTTCGCCATCCTCCTCATTGTCTCCTTCGGATTGCCGATGCCCAAGTCTTCACTCATGCGTGTCGTGCTTTTTCACTTGGTGGTGGTTTGGTTCGCCGACCAGGTTGAGCCGACGGTTGGCTGGACGCAAGACGCCTCGACCGACACGCCCCAAGTGTCCCCTTCGGATCTCCGGGGCGCCGATCAAAACCCAATCCCGCAGATGCGGCCGAATGGGGTGCGCGGCGAGGAAGGTGTTCGTCAATTGTTGGCCGCGGAGAGGTCGCTGCTTGGTAGCCCGGCAAGTGGGGCCGGCGAAATGCGTCAAGTGGAGCGTCCACTGCGTTTCAATCTCACAGGTGCTCCGTGGAAAGAGGTGCTTGACTGGTACGCGGGCCAGGCGCAGCTTTCGATTCAGATGCCCAGTCCCCCGCCTGGGACGGTCACGTACATCGATCCCCAACGGAGCTACAGTCTTGATGAGGGTCTGGATGTACTGAACCGCCTGCTGCTCCCCGACGGATGGGCATTGGTGCGTCGCGGGCGGTTATTGACCGTGGTTGATTTGGAGATCGAGAACGCGAATAGTCTGATCGATGACATTGCCGAAATCGTCAGCCCCGAACAATTGGATGGTCGCGCGAACAGTGACATCGTCAAGGTTGTGTTTGGCTTGGGTGGGCTTGATCCAGAGCAAGCCGCCGAGCAACTCTCCTTGCTGGTTGGTCCCTGGGGACGCGTGAAAGTGTTGGGTAGTTTCGGCCAGGTGCAGGTGACCGAGACGGTGGCTCGGCTGAAGGCAATCCGATCTTTGATCGATACCAGCTCGGAAGATGAGTCTCGTGTGGTTGAGATTGTTCTTCAGCATCGCACGGCTGATGAAATGCTTGAGATTGCCCGTCCTTTGCTTGGGCTGGAACCGGGTGAAAACACAACCGAAGATCTGCGTATTTCGATCAACCTGTTCGGCGACAAGATTTATGCCACCGGATCGACAACCAAACTCAAACTGCTGGAAGGCTTCATTCGCACGGCGGATAAACCACTGCCGACGGCGGAGACGACCGGAGACATCAGCCTGCCCGGGCTAGTCACTCACCCCATCCGATCTGCCGACTCGTCAACAGTCTTTGATGTGCTGCAGACCATGTTGGCCGGTACGCCTGATGCCCGGATCTCGGTGGACCCCAAAACCAGTGCGATCATTGCCTACGGTCGTCCTGAGACCCAGGAGATGATTCGTAAGACGATCAACGAACTGGAAGGCAACGGCGGGGATGGTTGGGAAGTGATCACGCTGAGGAGGCTTGAGCCGTCGCAAGCGTTGCTGACGATCAATAAGTACTTTGGGGTCACCGACGAGGGTGGTGAAGGTCCGATCGTTGACGGGGATCCCGTGACTGGCAAGCTTTGGATTCGCGGCACGCAATCTCAGATTGATCAGACCAAAGCGTTGCTTTCCGAACTGGAGGGCGACGATTCGCTGGGCGTATTCGGAGACAAGGTTCGTTTGCTGCCGTTCTCTGGGCGTGCGGCAGAAGACGCTATCGATCAAATGCAGTCGATCTGGCCCTTGACCGGCATGGGAAACAAAATCCGGACGATCAGCCCGTCGCGACGAGGACGCACTTCAGGTGGAATACCGGAGCGAGGTGCGTTCCTGGATCGAGCGACTGAGGAAGCGTCGGTGGATCGGGTTGAACGAACGGGTGTCAGTGAGTCGCCGAATCGTCCACGGCTCGACGAGGCGCGAAGCCAGTCGGCTCCGACGTACCAGTTCGTCACCGAACGCGATCAACCCAGCGATGTCGCTGGTCCGGCTACGTCACCCAGCGACAAGATGCTGGCCGCGGCCGAGTCGAAACCGGGGTCGGACATCGTGATTCAGATGACCCCGCAGGGACTGATGATTGCATCAGAAGACACAAAGGCGCTGGATGCCTTCGAACAGTTGTTTCAATCGATCGCGGAGCCTTCGGGGATTCAGTCTGACCTGCCGACGATCTATTGGCTGAAATACGTCAAGGCCGAAATCGCCGCCGAGATCATTTCCAACGTTTTGGGTGGCGCCGAGTCCAGTGGCTCTTCGATGGTCAGTTCGGTGGTGGGCGGACTTGGGGGCGGCATGTTGGGTGGCCTGATGGGGCTGGCCGGAGGCGGCGAAGAGTCGTCGGCAGCCAAATCAGTTTTAACTTCGACCGGGTCGGTCAACATCGTTCCCGATGGACGTTTGAACGCGTTGATCGTTCAGGGAAACCCGATTGACCTTCAGTTCATCGATTTGATCCTTGAAAAGATCGACATTCAAGAAAGCCCGGAAGATATCGAAACGCTTGCTCGACCGCGATTGATCCCAGTGATTTATCAAGAGGCAAGTGACGTCGCTGATCTGGTCAAGGCCGTTTTCAAAGAGAAGATTGAAGGACAACAGCAACAGCAGTCGGGCGGTGGCGGGCGTGGTGGGGCTCCTTCGCCCCAGGACTTCATCGCGGCTTTGCGTGGTGGTCGAGGAGGCGGGGGATCGGCGGCCAAACCCAAGAGCGAGCCGACAAGAATGTCGGTCGCTGTGGATGAGCGAAGCAATTCCTTGGTCGTCACCGCGACGCCCCAAGACTTTGAGTCGGTGCGTCAGTTGGTCGAAACACTCGATCAGGAAGGCGCCGAGTCTCAGGAGGACGTTGCAGTGATCCCGCTCCCTGGCGGAATGCCGTCCGAAGCGATGCGATTGGCATTGGAATCCGTCTTGGGACGTGAGGTCGAATCAAGCGAAGGTGGGGCATCCGGAAGCAGCAACGGCGGAGCCAGTGGCGCTGGCACGCGGCAACCGGGACAGGCCTCTCCTGAAGACATTCAGCGTCGGATCGAATTCTTCCGGTCGAGATTTGGCGGCGGCGCCGGAGGTCGGCCAGGTGGATTCGGCGGTTTTGGTGGGGGAGGACTGGGTGGTGGTCGCGGTGGTGCAGCCGGTGGTGGCCGCGGTGGGGCCGGTGGAGGTGGTCGTGGCGGCGGAGCGCCGGGCGGCGGTGGCCGCTTCTAATCGGTAAAGGGGCATTCCCATCGTCGGCAGTCCTGGAGCCCATCAAGGGCTTCAAGTTCTCGGAAAAAGGCGCAGCGTCGGCCCCATTCCAGAACGATCATTGTGCTAATTCTCCGACATGACAGACCAGTAGTTTGTTGCGGTCGATCACCGCAACGACGAACATAGAGACACGACGCAGACA
>JBCCUO010000203.1:0-6689 GCA_039196805.1 Planctomycetota bacterium
CAATGGCGGGGACGTGGCCATAAGCTAGCAAGCAACGTCCGCCCTGGTTCAACCGATCCGGTAGGCCATCCAACAGCGAATCCATCAACGCGAAGCCGGGATCATAGTAGGCATGGTCGGCATCCTTTTTTATTCCACCATCCTCCCAAGGAGGGTTGGAAATGATCAGGTCGAACGTCTCGTCGGGTTTCAAGACCGCAAAAGCAGCCGGATCTTCCTTGCTGACCTGGCGAAACTCGATCTTGTCATCCACTTCTAGCATCGCAGCGTTGTAGCGTCCGCAGGCGACTGCAGCCGGATTGATGTCGGTGGCAATCACAGAAGTCGCCCCCTGTTGGGCGGACAAGATCGACAGCAAGCCGGTACCCGAGCCGATTTCTAAGACAGTGCGGTTGGACGCAATCTGATCCGCGACGATCTTCTCTCGAAGAGACACCGTGTCGTCCGGTTCCCAGAAAACCGACTCGAACTGCACGATGTTGCCGAAGGACAACTCGTCCAGTTCCCAAACCTGTTCGACCTGATGGTCGTACTCCAGGTCATCGCGGTACTTAGGCCAACAACCGGTCGCGAGCACGGATGCCAGGACGCCAGACAGAGCCAAGCAGAGTCGATCAGATGTCATCGTGGAGCCACGGTTCGAAGTGGTTTCACCACGAACGAGTGCGCCTTTGGCAGTGGGCCCGGACATTGATTACCGTGCTCATGGCCATCACGCGGTGATCGGTGGTGCCTCAGTCCTACCCCTGCATTGTATGCGGCTGAGATCACCGAACCAAACACTTGAAGGTGACCACCGCGCTATCGCCCACGTCAAGCGTTTCCTTGGCGTTCCACTGCAGTCGCAGGGACTGTGATTCGTTCTCTTCGGCAAGGAATTCGGTCTTCAGCGAGGACTCCTGGCTGTCTTCGATGTACTTCAACCGAGTCGTCAGATTGTCTGTTAGGACGACGTCGGAGACCGGCGAGTCGCCGACGTTGTCGATACGAATGGCGAAGGTGACTTCGTCGCCTGGTTGGGCGTGAGGACGATCCGCGACCTTAACGACGCGAAGGCGACCGGCGTCTGGGAAGTCGTAAACGGTCAGGCCTTCGGCCGACACGTTCTGCGTGATTACTGGCGTGCGGAAATTGTCGATGGCCACTTCGACCGACAGGTCAGTGGTCCAGGCCACAGCGGCCTGAACGCCATCCTGCAGTAGCGCCAAGTCTTGGTCTCGCATCAAATGCAAGTCTTGGACTTGCAGGCCAGCCAGAATTGCCAGCACGTCTTGGGCCTGAACTGGCTGAACGATGCCGTCCACCGGAACCCCGCGGTTCCGGTCTCTCATCGCGTCGATTCTCTTTGTCACGTCAGCGTAGGCGAGTTCGGTCGTGTCGCGGATGGTCAGGCCGGGCAGGTTGAGCCCCAAACCGGTCGGCCCTTGGGGACGATCGACGCCAACCGCAGCGACCACCTTGCCGCTGGCCACCGCGCCGGTGATCTTTCGAATCGAGGCAAAGCGGGGCGCGTACACGCAGGCGCGGTTGCTGGCCTGAAACTCAATGTCGCCCGATTCGGTGGTGTAGTGCACCACCGTGTCCTCCGCTTGCAGGCCCGCAATCGAATCGTCGCGTCGCAGCCTGGCACGGGGGTCTGCATCGCCACCGTCGCACAAGAACTCCTGTGGATCGACTCCATACACCGGAGAGACCGTAGGCAACAGTTGGCACGTTGCTGCGCCGGGCGCGCAGTCGCCAACGAAGCATGCATCTCCAACCGAACCGCCCTGCCCTACTCCGTTCTCGCAGCTGATGCACGCAGAAGTCTGCGCGATCGCGTTGTTTTCTGCCTGCTTGACGGCCTGAGTCGAAGCAGTCGTTTGGGCCGCGGCCAATGGACCTGCTGGATGGTAGGTGACGTCTTCCGTCAGATACGACGCCGATGGAAGTGAGTTCGACCCAGCGTCTTGTGACCGGGAAGTCGGCTGCAGAAGATCGATGCTGGCGCAGCCTGTCAAAGGCAAGGCCAGCAAAGCAACGACCAGAGTTCGTCGCACGCGTAGCGGATTCATCAAAAGGCTCGCAGATTGGGAATCGTTCATGGCGTGGAGGGCTCGGCGGCGAAGATCGGTGCCCAGGTCGGATAGCCGAAGAAGAACTGGGGCATCAGCACATCGCTGGATGGTGGCGTAAGCGATCCAATGCGAACGATGGCCAAGGGACGGCCGAACCGGTCCGCGGTCTCCAGTTCATCTTCTTGTTCTGAGATGTCAATCGCGCGTGGGGACGTAGGAGTTTCCTCAATCGCCAACGCGGTTTGCGGATCCTCCAGGTAGATCACCCGCGTGACCATCTGGCCACTCAACGCTGCCTCCAAGTCTTCTTCATCCAGGTTGATTGGAATCGGGTAGCGCGTGGCAAGTCCTGGCGGTGGGAATGTGCGATCGATCAATTCGACTGTGGGGAACAGTTCGGCTCCAGGCGATCCTGGGATCTCGCTGATCCGAAATCGATAGACGTTTCCGATCAAGAGTCCGGCCATCAGTTTGGGGTCAGGCGGCAAGAAGCTGCCGCTATGACTGAGCGCAAACTTAGTGTCTTTCGGGCCGCTGAAAGCGACAGGTTGGAAGTAGCCCGCCAAGTGCGAGCGACCACTGGCAAGATACGTTTGCCCAATCGCTCCTGGGGATGCGTTGCCGGGCAGCAGGCGATGACCACTGCGAACCGGTAGAGGTCTGCCAGGCTCGGCTGCGGCCAATGGGCCCACACAGGCATAACCCAGGATGGTCGCGGCGCTCAGAACGAGACAGCATCGCAAACCGACTCGGGTCGTTGGCACGTTGACCATTGGGTGGGATCCGGAACGCATCGTCAGGGACTCGTTGTGATCGGGAGCCGACTGGGAAAAAAGAAACGCGGTGAGTCGAAAGGACTGCACCGCGTTGGCGTATTCGTACTGCATTGGCGATGTCAAATCGCTACGCGGTCGGTGGTGTCACTGGTTGCAGTTTGGATCGACCGGACGGCTGGCACTTTGGTACAGCGGACGACCGCTCGGCACGCCGGGGTTGAGGTTCTGCTCAGTGATGCGAACGCGGCTGACCGGGTTGGGATAGCTCATCCCGGGCTGCTGGCGAACGTTGATCTTCATCTTCTCGACCGGTTGCGGCAGGTGCATCGGCGTGTGATTTCGAATCACGTGCTTCTTCAGTCCAGCGGGAGCTCCCAGTGGAATGTGGGGAGGTCCGGGAAGGCCGATCGGTGTTCCCGACATCGGCATGCCGTACTGCGGAGCGGTGACACCGGCAACCATACCGGGCAGGCTTGGTGGGCCGGGAGCACAGTTGCTACCTGGGCAGCCGCAACCTTCGGTCATCGCGGGAGCGAACGGGGCGGGCAATCCGGCGACGGGCGGGGCCATTCCGGTCAAACCGCCGGCACCAGCCATCTCGACGTCCTTGTCACCCAGTCGGATGATTGCGAGGATTGAGCCGCGGCGATCGGCTTCCACGATCGGATCGATGCCCGGATCAAGGCGAGTGCTGACCAGGGTATCGATACCGGCCAAAGCCGGACCTTGGAAATCGGGATCGGGAAGGTAAATGACCTTGGTGACGAAGTTGCCCGTCAACACTTGGTCGAAGTCTTCGTCCGTGAACTGGATCGGTACCGAGTTGTGAGCCAGGTAGGCTCCGGTGCGAGGACTGGAGTAAGCTAGCTCAACCGTTGGGTACAGCTCGACACCTGCGCGACCGGGGATATTGGTCAGCTTCAAGCGATACAGCCCACCTTGTGGGAAGTTCTGACGAGCGGGGACGACCATGGCGTCACTGTCGAACATGCCACCGCCGGTGGCGTCGTAGCGAACCTGCATGCCGTCTGGCTGGCCAAAGGTGACCTGCACGGTCGATGGCGTGCCAGGCATCATGCCCATCATGGGCAAGACGCCGCCACCAGCGGGAATGCCCTGTCCAGCGGTGACGCAGCCAGTGCCTCCGTCAGGACCGCAGGACGTGAAACTGGCGGGTTGGACACCGCCGGCTCCCATGCCTGGGGCAACGGCCGTTGGCCCCAAGACGCCGGGGCCGGGACCTCCGACGCCAGGACCCGGCTCCATTAGCCGCTGCTCGGGTGGCAAGTTGTGGCGAACCGGCACACACCCGATGCTGAGCATCGCCGTGGCCGCCAGCAGCGACAAATGAGTGACGATTCGTTTCATCATTTCCCCCCGTTCCTTGGGTAGCTGTCCCATGGGTCTGGCGACACGACAGGCTCCGACAAACTGCCGGACTTGCGTGAGACCGCCCAAGCGGATCGATCCTTCATGGATCATGTTGTGGTTTCGATTGCGTCTGGGTGGACACGCTCGGGTGATAATCCTTACGCTCCGGCCGAAAGCCAGACCTTCTGCGTAGGTGGTCATCGGCATCGCAAAGACGGATTCTTTGACAAAAGCGGATTAACCGGACCATGAAGATCGACCGGCACAAGCCGGATCAGCGTTTCCGGCGCGCTACGGATCGGGTAAGTCTTGGCATTGGGTTGCTCATCGGGGTGTTGATCTGGCCCGCAGAATCGCAAGCGAACGATCCGAGTGCCGATGAGCAAGCCAACCGATTCATGGTCTCGGTGATGGATCGCTTGGCCAACGGCTCGGCCTTTGATGCTAAGGTTCGCGAAAAGATCTGGACAACCGGTCGCGAAGTCCCTGGCGTTGGTACGTATGTCCAATCCGGCCAGGGAGCTGGCCGTTATCGTTTGCAGGTCGCGATGCATGACGGCGTGGGGAAGCATCAGCTGCAGCAGGTCGCAGATGGCCGCTTGGCCTGGACACGTCTGGCCATCGCCGACCGGGTCACCCTGCGAAGGGTCAATCTCGGACTGCTCCGGCAGAAACTGGGAGACCATCCGGAACGCGACGGGGTCGCGATCTCCTTTCAAGTCGGTGGATTCATCGAGAGGCTGGAGACGATTCGCCGGCAGTACGATTTACGACTTGCCGTCGGGACACTCGATTATCGCCGCGTATGGATCGTCTCCGGAAAGCTGAAGGATGAGGTGCGGGAGCAAATTCTGGCCCAATCGGGGCGTGGGTCCTGGCCCGCGATGTGTCCGGCTCAGGTACGGGTGGCCTTTGCTGCCGAAGACGATCCTCAGACTCAGTTTGGACTGGGGCTTCCCGTCAGGTTCGAGTTCTTGACCGATGCGACCTCAGAGCCGGGTGACGCATCGTCCAAGGTAGCCACAGGCTCGCGCTTGATCAGTCTGATCGAGCTGTATTCGGTGCGACCGATTGCGACGCCGCCTGAGTCGCACTT
This sequence comes from Planctomycetota bacterium, assembly GCA_039196805.1. Lineage (GTDB taxonomy): Bacteria > Planctomycetota > Planctomycetia > Pirellulales > Pirellulaceae > JBCCUO01. Next base: position 5,301 of record JBCCUO010000203.1, read on the forward strand.
TCGATTCGAGAACACCGATGCGGATGTGAACTTCACCGACGACACGCAGTATTACCTGGACCGCCTAGGGTCGTCGCTGACGGAAAGCTGAGTGGGTTCTTCTCGGCAGCGGCCTGTGGGGCAGGTGTTACAATCAGCCGGATTCGATTTCTCCACTTTTGCTCGCTGAACCCCTCCGCTCGCTTGCCAACTTCCCTTGCTAGTCGTCTGTTTCATTGGGCCCAACTGGTTCGCTTGCCGAACGTCTTCACGATTTTGGCGGACATCACCGCGTCGTTCATCCTGGTGGCGGGAGGCGTCCAACCGGTTACTCGATGGCTGACGGTGCTGGTGTCAGGAGTGTGCTTGTACTGGGCGGGAATGGTCCTGAACGATTGCTTTGATGTCGAAAAGGATCGTCGTGAGCGATCGTCGCGTCCCTTGGCTGCCGGACACATCTCACTCAAGTCGGCTTGGACGGCGGGCTGGGGATTATTGGTCGTCGGTGTCGCCTTGGCGGCCGCCAGCGGTTGGGTGCCGGAATCAAGGCCGGGGGAGTCAATCGAACTGGTTGCGGGCCAAGCGAGTGCCACGGACGTGGCGAGCGAACCGTCAGGCACTTGGGTGCCTGGGATCGTGGGAATGCTGCTGGCCGCCACAATTGTTGGTTACGACGGACCACTCAAGCGAACCGTCTTGGCGCCGGCTGCCATGGGGTTTTGCCGCAGCCTCAGTTTCATCCTCGGAGCTTCGCCGCTGGTGGGAACGCTGTGGATCAGTGGCGAGACTTGGCTAGAGCTTCCGCCCAGAACGTTGCTGGTGGCGGCGGGCTTTGGCGTTTACATCACCGGGATCACCCTGATCGCGCGTCGCGAGGCGACGGGAGGCCGGTCAATTCACCTTCCGGTCGGTTTTGCCTTGGTCGCTTCTGGGGCACTCCTGTTGTCGATTGCACCAATGTTGGGGGCGCAGTGGGCCGAGTCGGTGCGCCCCATCGAGGTGATTCTTGGGCCGTTTCAACTGTTGATCCTGTTGATTGCCGGTCCGGTGATGCTTCGATCGGCCTCGCTGTTGCGAGACCCGCGTCCGGCCGCCATCCAAAACACGATCCGAGCGGGAATTCAGGCGATCATCCCGCTGGCGGCGCGCTACGACCTGGCCGCGCTGCGCCAGGCCTGCCTCGACCACCCGCTGCCCGGCACCCGCAAGCTGATGATCGAGTACGTCGTGCTGCCGGGGGTCAACGACGGCGACGCCGAGATCGACGGCCTGGCCGCGTGGACCCGCGATCTGCCGTGCCTGGTCAACCTGATCCCCTTCAACCCCTTCGTCGGCGCGCCGTACCGGGCGCCCACCGCCGACGATGTGCGCCGGGTGGGCGCCCGACTGCAGGCCCACAAGGTCCCCCAC
>JBCCUO010000204.1:0-6689 GCA_039196805.1 Planctomycetota bacterium
CAGCTGCAGCGTCGGCAGCCATTTCCCGCAGCGACGCCCAGGCGCGAACTTGGCCGAACGAACCTGCCGACGACCTCGGACTACCCAGTCGGGCCAGCGATCGGATTCAGCACGTCGACGTCAACGGCGCGGCAACGTGATTGGGCTGATGGCCTTGGTCCTGCCCTTGCTAGCGTTGCTGGCCGCGTTCTGCGTGAACTCCGCTCACATGCAACTGACCAAGACCGAACTGATGGTCGCCACCGACGCGGCCGCTCGCGCGGGCGGACGGGCATTCAGTGAATACCAAACGGTCGACGACGCCAAAGAAGCGGCTATCACTACTGCCGCACTCAACACTGTCAACAGTGAGCCGTTGGTGATCAGCGGTAACGATGGATCAAACGAGATTGAATTCGGCACGACGAACCAGCCCGGCGGATTCGGATCACGCTATTACTTCGAAAAGATCCCGACCTCGACCGTCGAGCAAGGTTTGATCGTAGCCAGCGCCCTGCGTGTCAATGCTGACCACCTGTCGAATGTGCTGGTCTCAGGGCTGTTGGACCAGGACACTTTCGAGCCGGCTCATTCGGCTGTCGCCATGCAGGTCGACCGTGACATTTCGCTGATCCTTGATCGGAGCGGATCGATGGAATGGGTGACCTTCAATTGGCCCAGCGGTGTCTCGCCGTGGACATACGACGCGTTGGACGCGGGCGTGGACGAGGGGCTGCTCACCGAAGACGACGGCAGCTACTACTACGCCAGCGGTGTCGACTCGGACGAGTATCAGCAATGGGCGTGGGAACACTTCCACGAACTGGGGCCCGCTCCTCAGCGACCTTGGGATGACCTGGTCACGGCAGTCGATGCGTTCTTGAACGTGCTGGAAGGCACCAGTCAAGAGGAGCAGGTATCGATCGCGAGCTACGCTTCATCGGCCACCTTGGACACATACTTGGAAGACGACTACGCCAACGTTCGCTCCACTGTGGATGCCTTGAACACCGGTGGCTCAACAGCCATTGGCCTGGGCATGCAGCAAGGCATTCAAGCGCTCTTGGACAGTGCGGCCCGACCATACGCACAGAAGACTATGGTGGTCATGACAGACGGCAACCACAACCGCGGTATCAGTCCGTTGGACGTCGCCCAGTCATTCGCCGGGTCGTATGACCTGACCATTCACACCGTGACCTTCGGTGGCGGTGCCGACCAAGACCTGATGGCCGATGTGGCCGCAGCTTGTGGTGGACGGCACTACCACGCCGCCGACGGGAGCGAACTGGTCGCGATCTTCGAAGAGATTGCAAACAACCTGCCGACAATCCTTACGCAATAGACCCTGTCCAAGATGACTCAGCCTGAATCGAAGAGCGTTCGACGTCACAAAAAGGCGGCCGGCAAGAGCCAAATGGCGATCTTGCTGGCCGTTTCGGTCGTCGTGTCGTTGGGGATCCTGGGATGGTCGATCATTGACTCGGTCAAACGAGCGACCGACCCCGCTTCGCAGGCGACGAGTATCGACGGCGTGAATTCGGCAAGCGTGAAGGGGGACTCGCCACATGTCGACAAGGAGGCCTACGTGGCGGAAATGCGGGAACGAGATCGAAAGCTGATGGAACGTCTCCGCGAGCGCAATGAACGGAAGACGGACGCCCCTTCACGGGACCAGGTCATCGCTCAGTGGAGGTCACAGGTTGACGACATACGCACCCAGCTGAAGCACGTCAAACGGCCCAAGGAAGGGACGATCGAATGGCACCAGCAGAAACGCTTGGAGAGCCTGCTGTTGGACGCCCCGCAGAAACGTCCGCGATGGTAGGCGAGTTCGATCACGAGCACCGCTCACGCTGAGCACGGGCACGAGTGTCGTCCTGTTTTGTCTCGACGTCCCCCCATTAGTCTCACCTCGGAAAGCGTCTAGCCAATGGCCCGCTGAATCGCGGCGCGGTGCTAGGGCGGCTCGGGATCACGGACTGATTTGTCGACTGTAGAACCACGGAGTGATCGGCGACTTTCGGTTTCTAATCAGCCATTGCGCGGATCTTATTGCAGGATGTCGTCCACTGGTCGCCGCTACACGAATGGCCCAGGACCAATGCGGGACAGTGCGTTGCATCGCGAGCCGTTCGAATTCTCAATCGCACGCACGCAAACGTGTTGATTCTGTTAAGATTGAAGTCGGCCAGCGTCGAGATGGGGACGGATGGGTTGGCCAAGTCGGACTGGGTTCCCGCATCTCCGCATCCCCACGTAGCGAAAAGGTTGACAACACATGGCACGAATGATTCGCGGCGCACTGATTCAAGCCACGCTTTCGGAGCCGGGGGATGCCCCTGTTGATGTCATCAAGCAATCAATGATCGACAAGCATGTTGATTTGATCGCCCAGGCGGCCGACCAGGGTGCCCAAGTTTGCTGTCTGCAAGAACTGTTCTATGGTCCGTACTTCTGCGCAGAGCAAGATCGCAAATGGTATGCGATGACCGAACCGGTTCCCGATGGGCCCACCACAAAATTGATGATGGAGCTGGCGAAGAAGCATCAGATGGTGATGGTCGTTCCGGTCTACGAGGAAGAGATGACCGGCGTGTATTACAACACGGCAGCGGTGATCGACGCGGACGGGACATACCTGGGCAAGTTTCGCAAGATCCACATCCCACACTGTGACCCCGGCTTCTGGGAGAAGTTCTACTTCCGCCCCGGTAACTTGGGTTATCCGATCTTCGACACACGGGTTGGAAAAGTGGGCGTCTACATCTGCTATGACCGCCACTTCCCCGATGGGGCTCGGTGCTTGGGTTTGGGTGGCGCCGAGATCGTTTTCAACCCCAGTGCCACGGTCGCCGGACTGAGCGAGTACCTGTGGAAGTTGGAGCAGCCAGCGCATGCGGTCGCCAACCAGTACTTTGTCGGTGCAATCAATCGACCGGGCAGCGAGTCGCCTTGGAACATCGGCGAGTTCTATGGCCAAAGCTATTTCTGCGATCCGCGCGGACAGCTGTTCGCGCAAACGGACAAGCGGACGGAAGATGCCATCGTCATCGGGGACATGGACTTGGACATGATCCGCGAAGTCCGCAACGTCTGGCAGTTCTTTCGTGATCGACGACCGGAAACGTATGGCGCGATCACTCAGCCCTAGCGTCCTGCCTGGGCTGCGAGGTTATGCGGGTGCGTTCCACCTTTCCCACTGGGAGAGCGAAATCCGCAAGGAATGACCGATCATGAACCACCAATCGAATCTTCTTTACGGACTGGATGACCGACCGCCTCCGGTGAAGGCGGTGGTTCTCGCGCTGCAGCATGTATTGACCATGTTCGGCTCGACGGTCGCGGTTCCGCTGCTGCTGGGGCCCGCGATGGGGATGGGCACGGCGGAGATCGCCGTCTTGATCTCCAGTGTCATGTTATGTTCTGGTGTTGCGACGTTCATACAGGCGACATTTGGATCGCGATTGCCGATCATTCAAGGCGTCAGTTTTTCATTCCTGGCGGCCTTCTTTCTGATCATCCAGGATGTTCATCAAGACGAATCGGTCTCGCCAGGCGCTGCGATGCCCTATATCGCCGGCGCCGTGATCGCCGGAGCGTTGCTGGAAATGGTGATCGGTTTCAGCGGATTGATGGGCCAAATTCGCCGCGTGCTCTCGCCCGTCGTGGTGGGGCCGGTGATCATGCTGATCGGCTTGGCACTCTACGAAGCGGGGGCGCCGATCGCCGCGTCTTGTTGGCCGATCTCGATCCTGACGATGACGCTGATCACCCTCTTTTCGTTTGTGTTGTCTCGGCGATCGGTGATCTTTGCCATGTTCCCGATGCTGCTTGCGATCTTGGGGTCAGTGGCTGTGTGTGGGCTGTTGTCGGCGATCGGCGTTTTCCCGACGGACCATCCGGCCCGCCCCAATCTCGATGCGTTTTCTAGCGCCAGTTGGGTGAGGGGAACCGATGTGCTGTTCCCCTGGGGTCTGCCTCGATTCGAGATGGGATTCGTGGTGGCGGTCGCGGCCGGTTACCTGGCGTCGATGATCGAGAGTTTTGGCGACTATCACGCGTGCAAACACATGGCGGGCGGAGGCGATCCGACCGAGGCTGAAATTTCGCGAGGCATTGGTTGTGAGGGCATTGGATGCGCGCTGACCGGCGTCTTCGGTGGCTTCAGCAGCACGTCCTACAGCGAAAACGTTGGGCTGATTGGACTGACCAAAGTCGGATCTCGCTACGTCGTTCAGATTGGCGCAGTGGTTCTGATCGTGCTTGGATTGTTTGGCAAGTTCGGCGCTTTGGCTGCAGCGATTCCGACTCCGGTGGTGGGCGGTTTGTATTGCGCCATGTTCGGCTTGATTTCGGCAGTCGGAATTCGTCAGTTTGCGCGGGCGGACCTGTCCAGCGATCGAAACCTGTTCATCGGCGGCTTTGCTCTGTTCATGGGAATCAGCCTGCCGTTCTACTTTAAGAACGGTGGATCGGAAGCAGTCACTGCCGCCTTGCCCGTCTGGATCGCCGACGTGATCAACTCGATTGGCCAAACGGGCATGGCTGTGGCGGCGATCCTGGGCATGGTGCTGGACAATTTGGTGCCGGCCACGCGTGTCGAGCGAGGCCTCGAACCGTTGCTTGACGCACCACTGGGTGGGACGCTGGAGGCGGTGAATCTGACCGTCAGCCAGGCCGACGCGCCAACTGAAACAACTTCCACGGGAGACAACGCATGACATCCGCCCATCTGCCGCAGGTCCAGTTGTCGGCATGCGATCACCAGCCCACGCCCTATCAGGGACCGTCACGCGATGAGGTGTTGGCGATGCGGCATCAATATGTCAATCCGGGCGTGCTGACGTACTATCGCGATCCGTTGATGATCGTGGAAGGCAACATGCAGTACCTGTGGGACGACCAAGGGAAACGCTACCTGGACGGTTTCGCCGGGATCGTGACGGTCAGCGTCGGGCACTGTCATCCCCACGTCGCTCAAGCGGTCAAGCAACAAGCCGGCCAGTTGCAACACACGACCACGATTTACCTGCATCCGACGATCGCTCAGTTCGCTGCCAAGCTAGCGTCGACGATGCCGTGCAATGATGACGACCAGCCGCTGGACCGCACCTATTTCACCAACTCAGGCAGCGAGGCGAATGAAGTCGCCATCTTGATGTCGCGTGAGTTCACCGGACACCAGGACGTGATTGGATTACGCAACGCCTATCACGGCGGCACTTCCGCCACGATGGGGTTGACCGCGCACGGAACCTGGAAGTTCCCTAGCAACCCGCAGACGAACACTCACCATAGCGTGCCGGGTTACTGCTATCGCTGTCCGCTCGGCCTGCAGTATCCCAGCTGCGACGTCAAATGCGCCCACGATCTGAAGAACGTGATCGAGTACCAAACACCGGGCGAAGTGGCTTGTTTCATCGGCGAGCCGATTCAGGGTGTGGGAGGTGCCGTCGTACCGCCACCCGAGTTCTTCTCGATCGTCTATGACCTCGTTCGCCAGCACGGTGGACTCTGTATCGCGGACGAGGTGCAAGGCGGGTTCGGTCGCACCGGCAAACACTATTGGTCGCATCAGAACTGGGGCGTCAAGCCCGACATCATCACGATGGCCAAAGGCATCGGAAACGGCGCGCCGCTGGGAGCAGCGACCACGACGGCTTCGATCGCCCAAACGATGACGAAACGAATCCACTTCAACACGTATGGTGGCAACCCCGTTTCGATGGCATCCGGTTTGGCAACCATGGAGGTGATTGATTCAGAGGGGATCCAGGAGAATGCGGCCACCATCGGCGCCTACTTGAAGGACGGCCTACTGGCACTGCAGCAGAAGCAACCGCTGATCGGAGACGTACGCGGCATTGGGTTGATGCTGGGTGTCGAACTGGTCAAGGATCGCGAGTCCAAAGAACCTGGCAGTAGCGAGGCGGCGGACTTGATGGAACTCACTAAAGAGCGAGGCTTGATCCTGGGAAAAGGAGGCTTGTTCGGCAACACGATGCGAATCAAGCCACCGATGTGCATCACCAAGGACGATGCCGACTTCATGTTGGCAACGCTGGACGAATGCCTTTCTCTGATCAAGTCTTAACCAGGTGCAAACATGCCCACGCTAGAAACCACCGTCAACGGAATCACGTTTCCCAACCCATTCGTCATCGGGTCAGGCCCTCCTGGTACGAACGCTCATGTCATCTGTCGATCGTTTTCGGAGGGTTGGGGTGGTTCGTCAGCCAAAACGGTCAGCTTGGACGCCAGCAAAGTTCATAACGTGGCTCCTCGCTACGGACGTCTGAAAGACAGCAACGGTGAACCGTATGGCTGGGAGAACATTGAGCTGATCTCAACGATGTCGTTCGAGCAGTGGCTGGATGAATTCAAGCAGGTCAAGGATCGCTTTCCCGACCACGTCTTGATCGCCTCGATCATGGAAGAGTTCAACCAGGACGCTTGGTTCGAAGTGGTGCAGCGCTGTGAGGAAGCCGGCGTCGACATGTTTGAGTGCAACTTTTCCTGCCCGCATGGGTTGCCCGAACGAAAGATGGGAGCGGCGATGGGCGAAAACCCCGACATCCTTGCCGAAGTCTGCGGTTGGGTTCGCGCGGCAACCAAGAAACCAGTGTGGGCGAAGATGACACCCAACGTGACGCGGATTGAAGACCCCTCGCGAGCGTCGCTCGCCGCAGGACTGGACGGCATTTCAG
>JBCCUO010000205.1:0-6678 GCA_039196805.1 Planctomycetota bacterium
CCCAAGTTGCTGTTGGCCGATGAGCCAACCGCCAACGTCGACCCCGCTAGTTCAGAAACCGTGCTGGGGCTGATTCGTGATGCGTGTCAGCAAGAGCAGATTGCTCTGTTGATGGTCACCCACAGCATGGAGATCGCCAATCGTTTTGATCGCATCGAACGACTCGATGAGATCAACCGCGCGTTCGCCGGACACTCCACCTCCTCGGCCAGCTGACCTGATGTCCCTGCTTACCATCGCTTGGCGAAACTTCTGCCATCGTTCCCTTTCCAGTTTCCTGACGACGCTGTCGTTGGCCTTGGGCGTTGGATTGGTGGTCACCGTGCTGTCAGTCTACGGAATCATTCGAGAAGCATTCGAGCGCAATGCTGCGGTGGGGTACAACCTGGTGGTTGGTCCCAAAGGCAGCGCCCTGCAGTTGACGCTCAACAGCGTCTACTACCTGAGCCAGCCGATCGAGAACCTGCCGTACACGGAGTACATGGAGTTTCTACCGATGGCCAAACGCGCCGAACTGGTGCAGAAGTTTGGTGGCGATCCCGCTTTGGCGGAGCGTGATGGTAAGTACGCGGTGTACATCGGCGACGGCTTCGCGATCCCGCTAGCGCTCGGTGACTTCTTGGGCGAGTTTCGCTTGGTCGGCACGGTGCCGGAGTTCTTCGAGAAGCTGAGACATGGCCCCAACGTCGACCAAGAATTCACCTTTCGTGAGGGGCGCGCGCTGCAGGAAAACTCGAAAGAGCATGGCTTCTTCGAAGCCGTCCTGGGCAATCGCGTGGCCGACGAGATGAGACTTGGCGTGGGTGATGTGATTAACCCCAAGCATGGCAATCCAGATGGCAAAGACCACGCCGAAGGGTTCACCGTCGTTGGCATCATGAATCCAACGGGAACCCCGAACGATCGCGCCGCGTTCGTAAACCTGGAGGGCTTCTACTTGATGGAAGGCCACGCCAAACCGGTCGACGCGGAAACTGAAGAGGCTCTGAGGCAGCAGTGGTCCGGCAGCGAGTCAGCCAGCGGCGACGGAGCTACGCCTCTAAGCATTCCGGCCCGAGAAGTGACATCGATTCTGATCAAGAACGGCAACGTCATGTTCGCCCCGGCCATGCAAAACCTGATTCAGGAAGACGTGCGGGCACAAGCGGCTGCACCTGTGGGCGAAATTCGAAAACTGATGGCAACCGTTGTGGGACCGCTCAGCGGGGCGCTGCTGGTCATCACTTTGATTACGTGCGTAGTTGCCGCCGTTGGAGTCCTGGTGGCCATTTACAACTCGATGAATGACCGAAAACGCGACATCGCGGTGATGCGCGCCCTGGGGGCTCGCCGGGAAACCGTGACAGCGATCATTCTTGCCGAAAGCCTGTTGATCGCATTCATTGGCGGAATCACCGGATGGCTGATCGCGCACGCCGGGCTCTACTCGCAGGCGGCCCGCATCGAAGATCAGACCGGTGTGTCAGTCGGGCCGTTGACGATGAGCAGCTACGAGATCTACGTGCTACCGCTGGTGGTCGCGCTGGCGCTGTTGGCGGGAATCATCCCCGCCTTGACCGCCTATCGCACCGACGTTGCACAGAATCTGAGTGCTTAGCTCTGATAGACCACCACAGCCCGCACTGTGTACCGCTTTCCCTTGTACATCACCTGATCCCCAAAGGTCAGGTCGCGGACTCGTTTGCACAGTGGCGTTAATGGCCACAGGTCACGAGGCCCTTCCCGGCGGACAACCACGAATCGGCCCGAGTCCAAGCCAATCAACACGGCTTGACACGTGTCCAACGAACCCTGAGCCGATCGATCGGATGGCAACCCGGTCGCCGGATCGATCGCAGCGGTTGTTTTGAAGGGAACGTCAGCGCTCATGACGCACGTTGTCTCCGGATTGCGTGACACGTTTGGTCAATCAGTCTCCATCTGCCGCTTCCACGCATCTAATCGGCGTGTCACGTAGCGTGGCATTACGATGGCAAGCCCCAGTGCGGCAACGATCGACACGAGCAACCCAATCCAGTTTGCGTTTGCCCTTTCTGTCGTCATCGCCGCTTGCGCGGAGGCTCCACTGTAGACCCACAACCATTGTGGAACCACGCCCATTGCGGCAGCAACCAAGAACGGTGCAAGTCGCGCACCGGCTGCGCCCATCGTGTAGCTGATCACGCTTGTCGGGATTGGCGCCAAACGAAACAGCAAATGCACTCCGACCCCTGCTTCACCGGCAAGTACACGCGCCAGACGAATCGATGGCTTGGGATGACCTTGGATCCAATCGTTCAGCCACCAGCGTCCGATTCCGAAATTCACCGTGGCGGCCAGCGTCGCTGTGACCACCATCAAGAGACTTCCGGTTACGGGACCGAACAAAACTCCTGCCGCGATCAAGACGGCTGTTTTCGGAACGAACAAAGACATCATCGCAGCACCCATCAGCACAAACGCCGGAAGCGACCACTTCTCCGAGGCACGGACCCACTCCGATGCATGCGATGGCTCAAACCCAGCCAGCATCAAAACGAGTGCGGTGAAGACGACGCCAAGCGGAAGGGAAACGCGCAGCCAGCGCGGCCTTAGGCCGGACGCCTGAATTTCTTCCTGGCTCTTTCGACGACTTTCCATTGGTTGCAATCGTAAAGATGATCGTTGACCATGCCCATCGCTTGCATCAAGGCATAGCAGGTCGTCGGTCCGACAAAGGACCAACCGCGACGTTTCAACTCTTTGCTGAGCTGAGTGGATTCGTCGGTGTTGGCAACGATGTCTTCGCGCTGCCGAATCGTGGGTGATGTTGGGGGTTCGAACTGCCAGAAAAAGGCTGCCAGTGAATCACGACTCTCCAGCATCTTGAGCGCTGCCTTGGCATTGTTGATCACCGATTCAATCTTCTTGCGGTGGCGAACGATTGAAGCGTCCTGCAGCAGTCGCTCCACGTCCGATTTGCTGTACGCCGCCACGCGTTCTGGGTTAAAGCCCGCAAAGGCTTGGCGGAACGACTCGCGTTTGCGCAGGATCGTTAACCACGACAACCCCGACTGAAATCCCTCCAAGCACATCTTTTCAAACAGTGTCGTGTCGTCATCAACCGGCATGCCCCATTCGTTGTCGTGGTACGCGACGTAATCCGGCGTGTCACCACACCACCAACATCGACGGACACCTGCGTCGTCGGTACGGGTCAGTTCCTCTGGCAGCGGCATCGACGTTTAGCGACTCTGAATCCGGAATCTCAACTCGGTCACACCGGCGGAGGGCATGTCGGCCTGAATCCTCTTGAGCAGAGTGCGCTTCTGAAAATTCAATTCTTGAAGCGTGACCGAGTCAGCGGCAAACAACTGCAGCTTCCCGCCACGCAGATTTCCGACCATGACGCTGGATCCCAAGTCGCGGCCGACCGCACTGATGATCGCTTGATGCAACTCTTCGGTGGCTGAAACCTGCGCGTAACCTCGCTGGCTCATCAACTGACCGACGATGGAACCGATCTTTCGAACGCGAGGTCTGTCGTTCATGGTCACTGGCTGGCCAAAGCTGCGGCCAGTTGTTCGTACGTCCGTTGACTGTCGCTCTTGGTTCCTCGATTGTCCAGCGCGATCTGGTACAAGTGTTGCCCGCAGTCGGTCGGGTACTCGCCTGTCACACAGCCCTGGCAAAGATGATCGTCGGGCAGTCCAATGGCGCGAGCAATCGCTTCAACCGGCAGATACCGCAGGGAATCAGCACCCAGATCGTCAGCCAACTGCTGCTGGGCCGTCTCCGTCAATTCCCCGTTGATTCCAAAGTACTTGGGTGCGATTAACTGGTCGATCGTGCTCATGTCGATGCCGTAAAAGCAGGGTGCTATGATCGGCGGGCAGGCGACGCGGACATGGATTTCGCGAGCCCCACCGACATCGCGAATTCGGTCCAGCAGCACGTTCATTGTGGTGCTACGTACAATCGAATCTTCGACCAAGATCACTCGTTTACCCTGCAAGACCTCGCGAAGTGGAGTGTATTTGGATGCCGCCTTTGCCTTCCGCGCTCGCCCGCCTTCGATGAAGGTTCGACCGGCGTATCGGTTTCGAATCAACCCTTCCCGGCAGGGAATCGAAAGCTCGTAAGCCATCGCATCGGCCGCCGCTTTACTGGTGTCCGGTACCGGCACGATGATCGTGTCAGGGTCTTCGAGTGGCACCTTTCCCAACTCGCGTTCGGCCCTGGCCAATTCTTCACCCAGGTTGGTGCGACTAAGGTAGACGCTACGTTCGTCCATCGTGCTGGCGACGTTGGCGAAGTAGATCCATTCAAAGAAACAGTGAGCCGGTTTCTTGGCCTCGGCGAATTGTTCGATTCGCACGCCGTCGTCGGGATCTACCACGATGGCGTGCCCTGGTTGGAGGGAACGGATCTGTTCGTTTTCGAAACCCAGGTTGAGGAGGGCGACGCTCTCACTGGCGGCGGCAAAGAGGGGACCTTCGTGGACATAGCACATCGGCTTCATGCCCAGGGGATCACGGGCGACGATCATTTCGCCCTCGGCCGTCAAGATCGCCATGCTGTAGGCGCCGTCGAACTCGGACGTGGCCTGTTTGAGGATTTCGATCCAGTCGACCCTCCCCTGACTCTCGCTGAGCAGTCGGCCCAGCTCATGAAGGATAATTTCAGTGTCGGTATCCAGCGATAGATGGTGGTCACCATCGGCCAGAAGCCTCTCCTTCAGGATGCTGTAGTTGGAGAGCTGGCCATTGAAACAGAAGCTGAACCACTTTCGCTTGTGGATGTGTTTGCGTTCAAAGGGCTGTGCGTAGCTGCGGTCGTCTTGCCCGCAGGTGGCATATCGGACGTGGCCGATCGCCGCCCTGCCGGCCAAGTGCTTCATCAGCGACTGCGCCTTGGCGCGATGATTCAGTCGAAAAACTTCCGTCACCGTTCCGACGTCGCGGCGATTCTTCAGTAGCACCGGTCGGTCGGCGTCAAAGGTCGTCATCCCGGCTGCCAGCTGGCCGCGATTCTGGATGTCCAGAAGCATTCGCGGCAACAGTCTAGAAATCTGCCGTGGCCCATCTTCGGTACACATCGGGCTACGCCCGCGGCCGGACAGGTGATAAATCGCCGCAACTCCACATTCGTGGTGCAGTTCGCTCATGCCGATAGGTAGGGGGTCAAGGGTTCCGAGCGAATGAGAATCATTCACCGAGGGATCGGTTGCGGCCAACGAAAGATTAGCCGCAGTTTAACGTCGCCCTGCAGAACCGCAATTGATGTCAGACGGCTGCCACCAGGCGGAACCATCGACCAGAATGGTCGGGATGAGCGAATTGGAAGGATCAGAATCCCTGTTGCGACGAGCCGTGATCGATGGGGCCACCACCATCGTGGTCAAGGTCGGTACGCGCGTGTTGACTCAAAACGACGGCAGGCTGGACCTCCATCGCATCGCCTGTTTGGCGGGACAGCTAAGCCGGATCGCCGACACCGGCCGTCAAGTGGTCATGGTCAGCAGCGGTGCTGTGGGGGCCGGAGTGGCCAAGTTGGGCCTGGATCGCCGTCCGCAGGGACTCGCCAAATTGCAGGCCGTCGCGGCAGTCGGCCAAGCGGACCTGATTCGCGCTTACGACGAGGCACTGGCCAAGCAGGGTCGGCACGCCGCTCAAGTGTTGCTGACACCATCGGACCTGCGACGGCGGAGCGGCTACTTGCACGTTCGCAACGCATTGGAGGGAATCCACGAGTACGGCTCGATCGCAATCGTCAACGAGAATGACTCCGTCGCGGTCTCCGAACTTCGCACCACGTTCGGCGACAACGATCGCTTGGCAGCACAAGTGGCCGGACTCTTCACCGACGTACTATTGGTGCTGCTGACCGACATCGATGGTTTGTACGACGGCCACCCGACAGACGAAAGCAGCGAACAGATCCCACTTGTCCGAGACCTGGATGACGAAGTCATGGGGATGGCCAAGCAGCACACGGCCACGGACAGTAAAGGCGGCATGAAGGGCAAACTGGAAGCGGCTCGCCTGGCAGCTTCGCATGGGCACCCCGTGATCATCGGTCCCGGTCGCGACGGGCAAGTGCTGGACAAGATCGTAGCCGCCGACCCCGTCGGTACGCTGGTGATGCCGCAGGGCAAGGTCGTCCGCGGACGTCGGCGTTGGATCGGAGCGGCGGCAGACGTGTCGGGGCGACTCACGCTCGACGAAGGGGCAACGAAGGCGATCGAGCAGCAGGGCAGGAGCTTGCTACCGATTGGCGTTACCGATGTTTCGGGAAACTTTCCACGCGGGTCGGTCGTTGCACTCGACGCGCCCGACGGTCGCGAGATCGCGCGTGGCCTGTCCAACTATCGCTCGTCGGAGTTGCTCAAGATCATTGGCCGCAACAGCAGCGAAGTCCCCGAGCTTCTCGGCCATCGTTCCTACGAGTGCGTCATCCATCGCAATAACCTGACGCTAAGGGTGATCGACCCCAAGACAGACGGCTAACAACCGTCGCTTCGACTTCGATTTCCTCCGACCTTCGGATCGCTTTCAGAGATTTCTTTAGATTTGCTGATAGATTTGTCCACTTCGCGGTAGTCAATGAGAACGAACGGGGGTCGTTGATGGACGGAACTACGCGAGAAAGCCTGTTGGCCAGACTTCCCAATCACGAGGACATGGAAGCCTGGGATGAGTTCGTGGAACTCTATTCCCC
>JBCCUO010000206.1:0-6670 GCA_039196805.1 Planctomycetota bacterium
CAACCCCGTTGCTTTCTGCCCAGCATCGTCTGACCCTTCGCCAGCGCTGCTTCGTTCAGCGGGGACTTGCGATCACCGTTGGGTTGATCGCTTCGATACTGACGTGTGTCTAAAACTTGAAACTCTGCCAGTCGTCCAAACGTTGCACTTCGATAGAGCCGCATGTCGCTCCCTCGTGGCATCTGCCGCATCCGCAGCGGCATCATTTCATAGTACGCCTGGTAAGCGTTGACTCGACGAGCCAGGAAGTCGATCGGGTCGATCCCTTGCTCTTCTGAGATGTCGCTGGCGCAGTTGTTGTCGAACTCATGATCGTCCCAGGTCACGATCCAGGGACACTGTGCGTGCATCTGATGCAACAGTGGGTCGGATCGATACTGTGCGTGGCGACAGCGGTAGTCATCGAGCGACTGAATCTCGTCCCCGTGGTGCGTTCGCACTTTGCCGTTTCGTCCAGCGGCGTATTCGTAGATGTAGTCGCCCAGGTGAAAGACTAAGTCCAGCTCATCACGAGCCATCTGTTGGTATGCGGTGTACAGTCCTTGTTCATAGTTTTGACATGACGTGACCGCGAACCGCAACTGCTTTGGCACACTAGCGGGATGGGGCATTGTCCGTGTGCGTCCGATGGGGCTCTCCGCATCGCCGCACCGAAAGCGATACCAATACCAACGATCCGGTTGCAAACCGTCAAGCTCGACGTGGACGGAATGCCCGAGTGCCGGCGTGGCCAACTCGTTACCGGCCGCGACCACCTCTCGCATCGATTCATCTGTGGCGACTTCCCAAGACACGGTAGTCGCTCGCGCGGGCATGCCGCCGCCGGGCTGCAGAGGCTCGGGGGCAAGGCGGGTCCAGAGCACCATGCCGCGGTGATTCGGATCGCCCGAAGCCACGCCCAGCGTAAACGGATCCTTGTCGATTCGAAACGAAGCGTCCGCGTACGTCTGCTTGGCGGACCAAGCCAGCGTCGGCAGGAAGCTTGCGAAGGTCAGCAGCCCTCGCCGACTCACTTCCCGGCGAATCTTTACACTGTGTTTATCGTCCATTCTTTTTGCCATCACCCTTTGAGCAGATCGGAACTGTCTTGAACGACCGAGCAACCACGGCGACGGTGGCCGAGGGTCCGGATCGCCCCAGCCTCAAGGTCGTTGTTCCGCGTGATGTTAACCGAAACGTTCGGCGGATGATGGAAGTGATGACTTGCAGCACCAGCCGCAGTGCGCGAGCGTGCGGGACCCGGGGAGTTGCAACACTCGACGGGCTGTCGCCAAGCGGCTGATGAAGGCATTCAGTCTTGGGCTGGTTCGTATCGTACGCTATCGACGTTGACTCGAAGCTCCTTCAATCGCTTCGCAACGTCATCGGGCTTCTCGCTTTGAGAACGACCGCCGATTTGGTCGGCCAAAAAAGCTTCGATCTCGGCGTACATTGCCATGCGATTGACAGGTTTGGCAAAGCCGTGCCCCTCATCATCAGCGAGCAGGTAGCTAACCTCGTGACCCTGATCTCGCAAAGCGATCACGATCTGATCGGCTTCGGCTTGCTTCACTCTCGGATCATTCGCTCCTTGGACGATCAGCAATGGCTTGGAAATCTCTTCGGCACGGAACAGTGGGCTGGCTTCGTGAATCCGTTGCTTGCCTTCCTCTGTGGTCGGGTCTCCCACCATGCCATAGAGAAAGGCGCGTCCCGCTTCCCAGTACGGCGGAATCGATTCAAGCAGTGTGAAGATATTGCTCGGGCCAACGATGTCGACGCCGCACGCGTAGAGTTCGGGCGTAAACGCGAGGCCCGCCAGTGTTGCGTATCCACCGTAGCTGCCACCCATGATGGCCACGCGATCTTTGTCGGCGATGCCTTCTTCAATCAGATGTTTCACGCCCCAGGTGATGTCATCCTGCATCAGCTTGCCCCACTGCAGGTCGCCGGCATTCAGGAACTCTTTTCCGTATCCTCCGCTAGCGCGGAAGTTGGGCTGAAGGACCGCATAGCCCCGGTTGGCCAGGAACTGAACTTGGGCGTTGTATCCCCAGTTGTCTCGAGGCCCCTTGGGGCCGCCATGAACCAGGACAACGACCGGTAGGCTCTTGGCTTCTGATCCGGCAGGCACGGTCAAGTAAGCGGGGATTTCCAGCCCGTCGCTGCTTGGATAGCGAATCGGTGTCATCGGCGCCAGATGCTCTTCGACCTCTTTCAGCTCAGGACGTGGGGTGTACTGATGAATCAGTTCACGCTCTTTGGCGTCGAAGTACCAGGCTTCAGCCGCGTACCTATCGCCGTGGACGGCAATGAGGAACTTGCTGTAGTCCTTGGTTGAGCTTTGAAAAGCAATCTCGCGGCCTGGAAATCGCTCCTGCAGAAACTTGTAGTTGGCTTCCCACGTCTTATCTCGCCAGTAGTAACGAGTTTTGTCTTCGGTGTACGAAGTCGAGATGATCTGGCGTGTGTTTCTGTCCATGCGAAGTCCGCCAAAATCGACTCGCCCGTTCGGGTCGCTCTCTAGCAGCTCCAAGGCTTTGGTCTTCGGATTCATCTTGAAGAGAGTCATCAGGTCCAGTTCACCCTTGTTGGTGACCAGATAGATGTTCTCGTTTTCCGAATCCCAACCACTGATTCCAGCGTTTTCGGTCACCGAGGTTTCATAGATCGGCACCAGATCGTCGCTATCTTTTCGCAGCAGGGTCGTGTTGCCGGCGGGGTCAGTTCGACTCAGCAGGCGGAGGTGATCGTCCCAGTCGAATTCGTAACCCGTGATGCGATCGTTGTTTTGATAGACCAGGGTCAGTTTGCCGGTGGAAATCTCAAGTCGGTACAGATCGTGCCACGCCTTGTCGCGATCATTCAGCCCCACCCACAGCAGGTCCGGGTTATTCTGACTGGCGTGCATGATTCGCGCTGTGACCTGTTTCAGCGGCGTCAGATTGCGAGAGTTCGGCGTCGCCCGGTCGGCCTCGGGTTTAGCGTTTGGGTCCACGGCGAACAGGTTCATGTTTTCGTCGCCCCCCGAATCCTTCACGAACAGAATGTACTTGCCATCTTCCGTCCACGTGTATCCGTAAAGCGGCCGCTTGCTATCAGTCAACGGGCGAGCTTCTTCGAACGGTTCCGCGAACTCCTTCACCCAAACGTTCATGATTCCCCGATATGGCTTCATGAACGAGATGAACTTTCCGTCAGGGCTCAGTTGACCACCAGCAAGCTGCGGATTGCCAAAAAAGAGTTCTCGATCCAACAACGGCGTCACGTTTTGGTTTTGGGATTCATTGACTTGGGAGAAGGCCTGTTTGGGTTGTATTCCGCTGGCCAACAGACTGATCACAATCACTGGGATCAACGCGTTCTTCATCAAATCGTCTCGAGGTCAAAGGGAATTGACGTTTAGGAAGCAGTATGCGACCCGCCGGGCAGAATCGCCATGGCAAATCGACCTGGGGACAGCCGGAGTTCGGCTCCGTTATCACTCGATTCGTGGTTGCTATCGAGACTTGGAGGTAAACTGATTGACAGAATGGTCGGGATCGCTGGCTTGCGCCGTGTTCGTGGTGGCGAGCCGATGAGTTTGCATCACTCGCGAACAGGGAATTCGATGAGTCGGGGCAACTGCCCTGGCGACTCCCGGACGTTCAAGCCGCTGGGAACCGCCGCAATCGCAAGTTTGCAATTGATGCGTCTGCCATCGAAGGCCATTGTCAGTGCCGACTCCCGATTCCAGTGAGAGTCGGTCGGAGTGAGCAGGCAGCAAGCATTCGAGGCGGTGAGTCAGAAGACCTACCATGAGCAAGGAGATTGGGTGTCCTCTCGGATTGGGGCGATCGTCGCAATGTCGTTTGGGTGGATGTGTCGACGCGTTGGACCATCACGACATTGTTGATGGAGTTTTCCGTCGGTCGTGCCGTCTTACGCCTTTGGCCTGCCATGAGCTTAACCATCCCTTCGTTCAGAGGTCTTCAAGCTCTTTCTAGTCACGCGCAGCGACGTGGATTCACATTGATTGAGCTTCTGGTGCTGATCGCAATCATCGGCGTCCTGGTGGGACTGCTTTTGCCGGCGGCACTGAAAGCGACCCGGAGGGCTTTTACGATCTGATTGAAGATCCTGATGGTTATCGCCCGCCGGGCGGCGAGACCACGACCGAAATGGAAATTCGCGTCTGTGAATGGTACACCAGCCTGGCAGGCGATTGACAGCGGCACGCAGCACCGTTGCATGTCGTGGCAATCCCCCAAAGCGGGCCGAATGCTGCCCTGTTTGGCGCGATCTTGCAATCGCATCCGCAAGACTGCAACGAGTGGATCTTGCGACGCTTGGCAGCGTCGGTCTCTCACCCGGATCACCACCAAGCATCGTGAAGTTGTCGCCGCAATAGTTTGTCTCCGCCTGCACAAGGCACGCCAAGTCGATCGTTCTTTCTTCGTTGAGGCGCCCGGTGGCGAGTGAGTCACCCTTCTGAGAGGATGGATCCGCAGGTTAGGCGGAACTTGGAAGCCTGGCGGCATCCGCTACGACGAATGCGTGAACGATTGGTCGATCGTTCCTTGAGCGACGTGGATTTGCAATTCGTTCTTGCGACTTGTGAGTTAAGTGAGTGCCCCGAATTCAAACGCTGATTCTCAACGGATTCCTTGGGTCGGGTAAGACGACTCTATTGAGAGGCTTGCTGTCACAATCGTCCCGAGCGCAACTTTCGGTTGGGGTCGTGGTCAACGACATGAGCGAGTTGGAAGTTGACGGGTTGCTGGTCGCGCAATCGGAGTTCTTTGAAAAGAACGATCGCAACTTCCAATCGATCTATTCCTGCGTCCTGAGCAGTCAGCAGGGCATCAAGGACCTCCAGCAGGCGCTTGACGAAATGCTGTCAGAGAGCCCTCCGGAGTTGCTGATCATCGAAACGTCTGGTAGCTGTCACCCCATGCCACTGGTCCAGTTCTTTAAGGACCAGCCACAGTTCCGACTCACCGGTGTTCTGACTTTGGTCGATAGCGCGATGGTTGACCAAGACTACGACGGCGGGCAGCAACTCATTCCGCTGCTGCAGCGAAACTTGGAAACTCAACGCAGAGACACAACCAATTTATTGGTCGAGCAGGTCATGTTCTGCAGTCATCTTCTGCTCACCAAGGCGGACCGGATCGGGGAGGGAAAACTGCGATCGATTGCCAACCATATTCATCAGTTGAACCCGTTTGTTTCCGTCGCATCGGTTCCGTGGGGAAACCTGCCCATCGATGATGTGCTAGCCATGCCTGAGTATGATTACGCTCGAGTGGCACAGCTGATCGACGAGTTGTCTCCGGTGCTCGAATCAGAGAGTTTAAGTGACCGGCCATTTGACTTGGCAACTCGTGTCATCAAGGACGACCGCCCGTTCCATCCCGATCGATTGTGGAACGTCTGCCAGAACCAGCTTGGCCAGCAAATCTATCGAAGCAAAGGGTTCTTTTATCTTCCAACACGCGACGAGATGTCGTTGCTTTGGAACCAGGCCGCGGGAGGCATCGCGTTGGAATTGATTGGGTATTGGCGTGCGGGCATCCTTGACGACCCAAACAACGGGTTGGACGAAGTCGAGTTGCGCGGCCTCCGGGAACGGCTTGCCAGTGAGACCGGACGTTTCGGTGATCGACGATGCCACCTCACTGTGATCGGAGATAAAGATCAGGTGGATCACTTCTCAGAATCACTTCGCGGCTGTTTTCTGACCGACGAAGAGATTGATCACTGGCAATCGGGAGGTGATTTCCCCGATCCTTGGCCGGCAGAACTGGTAGCGAGGAAGTACTGAGTCTGGCCTGACGAATCGGTCGAAGCATTGGGAAAGAGGGGAGAATGGACGTGCCGAAGGTTGGTCCCCGTTGGCGTCGCGCGAAACGGATGCCGAAGGCATCGAAGCCATTAGCCGGTGGCCATCCGGATCCCGACGAAGTATTCTAGCTGCCGGAGGCTTCCGTGATCCAACGTGTTTTTTCTTTGCTGGTGATTCCGCTGATCGTGCTCGGGAATTCCGTTCCCACCACGCACGTGCATGCTGGGATGACGGTCGGGCACGCTGCGGAGCCTCATGTTCACATCGGTCACGTCCATGGTCACCGTCACGTCCATGGTCACCGTCACGGACAGGGCGATGTCGACGATGACCGTCGCTGGCATTCAAGTCATCGAGATGCCCAGGCAGCGGACGTTGCGAGCCGACCGGACGGACGTCGCGAGCGCTCAGATCGGGACGTCCAGCACGACGGCCGGGACGTTCAACACGATGACGATGCGATCTACGTGCTGGTTGATGCTTGGTGTGTTCCGTGCGGGCCGGATGCATACGCAAAGGTTGATCGATCGCTGGCGTGGGCCGTGACTTGGACGCTTGTGCCGTCCGGTGCAACGCATTCTTGTCGTGATGCGAGGGGCCAATTGACGGAGACCGCTGGCCGACAACGCGTGCTGTTGCATGCTGCGCTGAGGTTGTAGGAAGCTCGCTTGACAGTCACACATGGTGTGCATCTGCGACGCGAAAGAGTCTTCCAAGTCAACCTGTCTCGCGAACACTCGCGAGCTTCGGCCTGCCAATTCAATGCATCTACAAATCCGGCTCGGGATCCTCGGGCTCCTCTTGTTCGCGAGCGGCGGCTTTGCCGTGTGGCGTTTTGGCCATCCGAGTTCAGCATCGATCGAC
>JBCCUO010000207.1:0-6659 GCA_039196805.1 Planctomycetota bacterium
GCGAGTTGGTGGGATCGTCAAGGCCATCTTGGCGGTCGACTCTGAAAGCGACTCATCCGTGACCAGGAAATCAGGCTGTAGTGTTGATTCCTGACCGTCAGGCCGAAGCAGACGATAGCGGTAGACGCCGCTGTCTTGTGAACGGCGTCGCGGAGTCGGCTTCCTCAACGCAATCGATTCCGCCAATTGGTCAAACTCTTCGATGGGCACCGTGATGGGTTGGCCCACCGGAACGCTTGCGTCGGTGTCTGTACCGGCCAGACTGAGGACCAATTGCTGAATCAGCGGAACGAATGTCTGCTTGAAGGTCCAATCGCTCCAGTCAGCGTCGCAAGGAAGCGCGAACTGAATGACCTGCCCGCGACCCTGCGTGATCCTTACCGCCAACGGTTGCTCTGATTGCAACTCCAGCAGTGTCGTCGCCGAGTCCGCGAGGTTCCACTCACGACACTGGCTGACACTCGACTCCGCCAAGGGCTGGCCCGCTTCGTGGAACATAAGCCATGGACGAAAATCGGGATTCACATCGCCAAAACGAGCGGCCGATTTGGGATGAGACGCGACATCACCCAGCGCCGCGGGGAGCACAAGCTTTCTCTGCTTGGACTCCCAAGGCGTGTTGTAGAATTTCGGTTCCAGCCGATCGCCATCAAAGATCAGCAACGCCAGGCCTTGGTGAATACGATCGACAAGTAGTGACGTTGCGGATGAGTTGAGCTTGGCAACGTTTGCCAGCACGACCACGTCGGGAGACGACTTTTGCAGCGTGCTCGCCAGTTGTCCCGTCGTCACGACGCGCGTGGCCACCGCATCGGGGCGATCGGAGTTGGCAAACGCAAATGGACTGAGGGCCAGCGATAGGAAGGCCGTTTCGCCATCCAAAGCCTGCGAACGTCGATCACCATCGACCAGGAGAACGTCGACTTCGCGGACCACTTTGACCGCGTAGGATCGTTGGTTGTCCGCCAACAAAGCGTCGCCGGTATCAATTCGAACATCCACCTGATGATATCCGGCTTCTTCGAACGTGAAGTCGAAGGTGAGTTGAGTGGTTGACCGACGCGGTAACTGAACCGCACGAGAGGCGACCTCGATTCCATCGACGGTCCAAGTCGTTCGCAGCCCATCAACGGGTGAATCGCTAGCACTGCGAAGGCTAGCGACAAATTGGGTCGGTCGTCCCGTGATCGCGGCGGGTGAATCAAGCTTGATTTCGTCAATCGAGAAGTTGGACAACTGATCGGAATTGGTTCCCAGGTTCAGCCAGCCGATCGACGGGGGAAACGCTTCATCGTTGACCAAACGCGACAGCCGTTCGAGTGCCTCCACTGGCGTTTGGTCAAGCAAGTGACTTTGAAAGTCAGAAGCCACTAAAATGTGACGCTGGGAAGTGGTTGCGTCACGAGCAGCGCGGATGGCTGATTCCAGCACGTCGGCTAGGTCGAAACTTGCCGCCTGAGCCTCCGTCTCGCCAATCTCCCTGATCGCTTCCTGCCGCCCAAGAGGGCCGATCGGTTGGCCAGCCCGACTGGTTCGTATCAGCAAGAACGAATCGTTGCGAGACTGTTGGTCGATGAGTTGTCGAAGCTGCGTCTTTAGGCGATCAAACCGAGTCGAGAGTCCAACACCGCTTTCGTCTCCCGCCTCCGATGAATCTGTTGGTAGTCGCGTTGACATGGAGCGACTGTCGTCGATGACCAGCACCCACGTCTGCGGCGTATCGCCTGGCAGCGCTTTGGCTCCCGTTAACACTGGCCTGGCCAGGCTAATCGCGAGTAATACGGGGATCAGGCAGCGTAGGATCAGCAGCAACAAGTTCATCAGCTGCATCCGCCGTCGATTGATGCGAACGATGTCTTGCAGCAAGTACATCGCGCCCCAATCGATCCGCCGGAATCGACTGCGGAAAAGCAGGTGGATGGCCAGGGGAATCGTGAAGGCGAGCGCCCCAGCGGCCAAGATTCCGTTCAGAAGCGTCATCGCATACGCCTCCGCTTGCCCAGGTAGTGATGCAACGCTTCGGCAACGGGTTGATTCGTGACCAGGCGAATCATATCTAGACGATGCTTGCGGCACATCGCGACCAGGGATTCCTCATGGGCTTGGAAGCGGTCGATGTAAGCTTGGCGAAGGGAGTGGGAATCAACGGTCTGCTCCAGAGCAGCATTCTCCAGATCACGAAACTGGATCCGGCCGCGAAACGGAAAGTCGACCTCGTCGGGGTCAACGACGCGAAAGAACAGCACCTCGTGGTGCGATGCTCTTAGTTGGGCCAACGGGCGAGCGAGTGCGTCAACGTCGTCCATCGCATCGCTCAGGATCACGACCAATCCACGCCGATGGATCTTCGACGCGACACGCTGCAGTACCTGTCCCAGACTCGTTTCGTGCCGTGGTGTTCCCGATGTCAAAACAGAAAGCAGGCTTTTCAGATGCGAAGGACGATTTCGCGGCGGCAGCTGCTCTCGGGGACGATCGTCAAACAGGGTCAACCCAACGGCATCCTGTTGCCCGAGCATCAGATAGGCGAGAGAAGCTGCGACTTGCTGGGCAAACTCGAACTTGGAAACATCGGATCGTTCGCCTTGGTAGGCCATCGAACCGCTGCGGTCGACCACCAGTTGGACTCGGACGTTGGTGTCCTCCTCAAACTCGCGGATGAACAGGCGATCGCTTTTACCAAAGACCTTCCAATCAATGTTCCGCAGTTCGTCGCCGCGTACGTATTGGCGATGCTCTTTGAACTCGACGCTAAAGCCCTTGTGCGGCGAACGGTGCCGGCCTGAACAGAACCCCTCGACCACTTGCCTCGCTAGCAATTGCAGTCTGGCGACCCGAGACAAGTCGCTCGGGCTGATCAGATCCAGAACACGCATCAAGGCAT
The DNA here is from genome assembly GCA_039196805.1 of Planctomycetota bacterium. Lineage (GTDB taxonomy): Bacteria > Planctomycetota > Planctomycetia > Pirellulales > Pirellulaceae > JBCCUO01. Next base: position 2,885 of record JBCCUO010000207.1, read on the forward strand.
CCGCGGGCGGGAAGAAGTACAGTCGTCAAGCGTTTTCCCCAGGATAGCTTAACGAGGGCACCTTCTCGTTTGCAGGCCGCGCCGTTTTCCGTGTCTTTCAGGCATTCTTCCTGCGAGCGATTCACGGATTCAATCGTTGGCGCTGTTCAGCCGCCTTCGCTTGCCACTTGGCCGCTTCATCGAAGTCACCTGCCTTGGTGAAAGCGTTCGATACAGTCTCGTAAGCATCCACCAGCAATGCAGGGTCTCGCTTCCCCATTCCTTCGCGAAAACGCTTGGCGAAAGACTCCATCTTCTCTCGGACCTCAGGCAGAGCACAAATCCGTTGCCCGTCGCGGGTGGAGCAACCAAACACGACGCCTGCCAGCTTGTCCCATTCACCTAGCTTTTCTTTTCCAGAATGTTGCAAGATCAGTGTGTGCTGTACGGCTCTCCCGGCCTGAAGTTCAACCGCAGACTGTCGGCGACCAAGGAAGACAGGCAACTCGTAGGCGTCGCTCTTCACGCCCAATTGTTGGCTTCCGTCGGGAAGTCGAATTTGGACACGGCCCTTCGCGTCGGAGATGCCCGAGAAGGGTCTTGGAAAGCTCGTCTCAAGAAGCGACGCGACGTCGCGTGCCCGCAAGACTTCGTGCGCACGAAGGCGATGACGTCCGTAGATCTGATTTCCGTTATTCCACCAACCGACGTTGGGCCAAGAAAAGATCTCAACGCCTTCGAGGCCGCGAGACTCCTGATCGAACACTCGGATGTCGCAAACAACCAGAGGCTCCATCGGAACGAGCAATGGGCGTCTTCCAAGACGATGTTCGGCCGACCGAAAAACATGTGGTCGTAGAAACGGATCTGACTCGGGATCGCGAGGGTCCTTCACTTCGACAGGCGGCGCGCCGGACGTCGCAACATGATGACTTGTCAGGGCAATCAGCTGAATCGGCTCGTCCGCGGGCCAACTCTCGATCGTAAATTCACCATCGTCGCGCACCTCCGCCCAATCAAACCAATGCACCCGGTCGGGGCGGTCGTCGAAACGAGACAGCGTTTCCGCTTTGACCAGTCCGTACTCAACGGGGCGTGAGACGTTGTCACTCAACCTTCCATCGATCTGGATCGCCGTGCGAAGCGGCACCTCGATTTCGTTCACTTTGTCGGTAGCCACGACCACATCGATGATCCGACTGAAATGCGTGGGGCGCGTATCTTCGACCAGGAATACTAGGACACTGTTGTTGCCTGCACGCAATGAAGGAATGATCAGCGAGCCGTCGCGCTGGCGGGCGGCAAAGACACCGGGCAACCAACACCGACCGTCAGACCACAATACCCGGACACGATCTGGGTCAACGGAACGGCCTCTCAGCGATGGTCTGATCGTAAGGGGGAAGCCACGTTGTAGAGCGCCTGTCTTCGTCTGAGAAGCGTCTGAACTTGCATCAAGTTGGACGGATTCCTCGTACGCATAGGCTGGGTGGTTGATTCGCACCGTGACGGAGGCAGTCTTGGTGTCTTCCTTGGCATCGCGAAAGTATGGATAGCGGACTTTGGCTCGTCCGTCGATGTCCGTTCGCACGGAACTCGGAGACAAGCCGGACGAGTCATCGCGTGTTCGCCACAGGCCATGCCCCTGAGCTGATCGGAGGGCCCAAGGCGTCACCTCGGCCTTGGCAATCGGGTTTCCCTCAGGATCAACGACCTGTATCGGGAGTTCCATTTCTAGCTGGCCGCCCAGTAGGTCGACGATACCTCGTTCGGCATCATCCAATTCGGCACCGGGAGGCGCTGGCCAACCCGTGCTTGCTAGGCCGACCAGCGACAGTGCCAACACCCACGACCGTAGGTGTCCCCTTTCAAAAAGAAAACTCGCAGACATCGTCAGACTCCGTTTGAATAGAGGGACCGCCGTACAATCAAGATGCATCTGGGCAAGCAATTTGTCTTGCGAACGGCTTGCTCGACGACTCGCGCAGCGAAAGTGGTCCACTGCGCGTCACGGACGCGTCCGAGCTGCCTGATCCAAAGGAAGCTTGCGCACCTTAGCGTGACACCCAGGGTGCTCCCTGCTACATTAACGTGAAGAGTTCGTTGGAGTACGAGTCTCTGCACTCAATCATGAGGACGCAGCTGTGCTGGCTTTGGTGGTTTGGGCATTGGCAATGGCCGCGGCCCTATTGGCGCTGGTTTGGGCGGGGCAATTCTATCGTGGCATGATGGCCGCCGACGAGGGCGACGAGGCGATGCGGTCGATCGCTCAGAGTGTCCGCGAGGGTGCTGCGGCCTACTTGGGCCAGCAGTACAAAGTCGTGACGATTGTCTTCTTGGTGGTTACCGCGCTGTTGGCGTGGGCAGCATTCGGGCCCGGCGTCGTCAGTGGATGGACGCCGATCGCCTTTTTGACAGGAGGACTGTTCTCGGGGCTGAGCGGTTGGTTCGGCATGAAGACGGCGACGCACGCCAGCAATCGTACGGCGGCCGCCGCACAGCGGTCGCTCAACGATGGACTGCAAGTTGCCTTTCGTAGCGGCGCCGTGATGGGACTGACCGTGGTCGGCCTGGGACTGTTGTACATCTGCAGCTGGTTCGCTGTGCTCTATTGGTTGGCACCAATGTTGGGCGGCGAGTCGTACACCCTGACGCTTCGCCAGGTCTCCGTCACGATGCTGTCCTTCGGCATGGGAGCGAGCGCGCAGGCTTTGTTCGCACGCGTGGGTGGTGGCATCTTTACCAAGGCGGCTGACGTGGGTGCGGACCTTGTCGGCAAGGTCGAACAGAGCCTCAAGGAAGACTCGCCACGCAATCCCGCCACGATCGCTGACAATGTGGGTGACAACGTGGGCGACGTTGCCGGGATGGGCGCCGACCTCTACGAATCGTATTGCGGATCGATTCTGGCGGCATCGGCTCTGGGTGTAGCCGCCTTTGCCAGCCCTGGACTGCTTCCCGCTGACGGTGATCCTGCCGCCGCACAGCTGAGCGCGATGCTCTTGCCACTCGCCATCTCCGCAGCCGGCATCATTCTGTCAATCATCGGTATCTACGCGGTCCGAACCGGTGATGAATTGTCGCAGAAGTCATTGCTGAAGGCGTTGGACCGAGGGATCAACCTGTCAGGCTTGATGATCATCGTCACGTCGGTTGCCTTGACGATGTGGTTGATGCCGGACGTTCCCGGAACTTCGTGGTTTGGGTTCCTTCCGGGAGTCGCTCTCAGCGTGATTGTTGGGCTGCTATCAGGTTGGCTGATTGGCAAGTGGACCGAGCGGGTGACCAGTGATGAGTACGCGACGACGCAAAACCTGGCGCGTCAAGCAGAAACGGGTCCGGCAACGATCATCATCGGTGGCGTCGCCGATGGCATGAAGAGCGTTTGGGTTCCCGTTGCAATCGTTTGCGCTGCGATGTTGATGGCGTTTGGGTTCGCAAACGGATTCGAAATGGACGACTTGTCTCGATTTTCGCTCGGTCTCTACGGGGTTGGGATCGCCGCCGTCGGGATGCTCAGCACACTCGGGATCACGCTGGCGACAGACGCCTATGGACCGATCGCTGACAACGCGGGCGGAAACGCTGAGATGGCAGGACTGCCAGAATCGGTTCGCGACCGAACCGATGCCCTGGATAGTCTGGGTAATACGACCGCCGCCACTGGCAAAGGATTCGCCATTGGGTCGGCAGCCTTGACGGCGCTTGCGCTGCTTGCCGCATACGTGGAAGGCGTTCGAGACGGAATGCAACGGTGGGGCCAAGAGGTCGCCGTGACCGCCGAGTCTGATGGCTA
>JBCCUO010000208.1:0-6605 GCA_039196805.1 Planctomycetota bacterium
GCCTTCCCCTTCGATCTCCTCCGGGTCATCGATCGGCGTCGGCAGTTCTTCGGCGATCTCCTCTTCGATCGGTCCGGTCACACGGTTGGGGCAGCAGATGCAAAGCACTCGCTTGGCAGCGGCACGGATCTCTTTGCTGGGCTCCAGCGGACATCCGCTGTCGTCCCGCTCGTAGGCCATTTCGCTTAGGCTTTTGGTGACCTTTTCGCTACAGCACGATTTGGATCCGCATTTGACGCAGCAACCGCCTTCGGCCGCTTCACCGATCGCTTCGATGGCTGCCAGTCGGACGTCGGGCGTGCAGTCGTCGGTCGCCGCCAACAGAGCATCCGTGATCTTGTCTTCCTTGTCGTAGCAACCGCAGCCGATCGTCGCCAAGTACTTGATCGCCTTGATCTTTTGCTCTTTGAGGTCTTCCGCCTTCTTCACTTCGGCGGCGGCTTTGATGGCTGGATCGGGGCTTTCCAAGTTGGCCGGACCTGCCAGGCGCAGCAGCGGATCCTTCCGTTCCAATCCGGGTCGGTTTCCGCGGCGATTGGCGGTCACGTCGCGAAGCTTTTGAAAGCCTTGCGGGATACCCAAGAATCGCCATAGCGTCGGTGTGGCGGGCGATTGAATAGGGGTCGCGGGACCGGTCTGAGCCATCGCGCTCTGGGTGACGCACAAGAAGCAGATCGCTACGACTGCTGTGCGGCGAACATTCAAGGTCATCGTGCAATCCTCTGCGCGATCAATGGCATTGGCGAAACAGAAGGAGCGTGAAACACCGTCCGTGGGTCTGACGGAATGCTCCCACAGGGCAAAAGATCGACAAATGGTTCGCTTAACTCAAAACCGTTAGTGGGGGGCCGCAAAGATTAACTAGACCTCCCCGGGCGAGGGTTGGATTCCTTCATTCGGGGGATTGGTGCTGTCCCGGGATCCAAGGCAAACAAGTGGGCGGGACTTAGGCCATCCGGAACGTTCTGTACGACCATTGCATCCAGCTTGGCCGTCACGATCGGCTGATCGAATTCCTGCTGCCGCAGTGCACTTTCGGTGGATTGAATCGCGGGTGTCCTAGGCTTGCCTGAGCACCCCCTTATTGAGTGATCATGTGATTGCTTGAACGTGACGGGGTTTTCCGTGGGCCCACGCAATTCCGATCACCGCAATGTCGTCATCCAAACTGTTTTTCGTCCTGTTGTTGTTCGTCGGCATCGTCGCGGCTGTGTGTCCGCAGTCCTGGGCGGATGAGTCCAACCTGAAGAGTCTGACCGAACGGATCAATCGGATGCGGAAGTCATCCGGTTCCGACCAGTTGCCCAAGCAGGCGTCGGCCGCTGAATCCAACCCGGTCTACCGAAAGATGTTGCGAGGTTTGGCGCTGGTGCAAATCAATTCCGATGACGGAACGATGCAGGGGACCGGTTGGGTGTTGGACCGAGGTCAGCGATTGCTGGTCACCAATCACCATGTGATCGAAGGTTTCACCGATTGCTACGTCTACTTCCCCCAGTACGTCAGCGGCAAGCTGAACACGGACCCAGAGACTTCGCTCACTGGCGAGCGCGCGATGTTCGGACGAGTCGTCGACAGCGATCAGACTTGTGACTTGGCACTGATCCAATTGGACGAAGAGTTGCCCAAGGGAGTCGTCGCTCTGGAGCTTGCGGACAAGAGCGCCGCGCCGGGATCCAATATCCACTCGATCGCCGGCAGTGCCGTGGGCACGCAGAGCTTGTGGACGTACTCGACCGGACACGTCCGACAGGTCGTGCGGGGCACGCTGGCCAATGGCTACGAGGCCACGCTGCTGGAATCCGACATTCCAACCAACCAAGGCAATAGCGGTGGACCGGTATGCAACGACGAGGGCAAAGTGGTTGCCGTCGTTGAAGGACAGAGCACCCAGGCGCGATTGGTCAGCATGGATGTCGACCTGCAGTCGGTCGTCGACTACCTGGCCGATGCCCTCCGCTGCGTGAACCCAAAGAGCGTCGAGGATCTTCAGTTCTCCGCCCAACGTCACTTGGATGAGTCGCGCAGCGGAGTGGCTGCCAAGTTGGTCACCAAGGCGCTGAAACAACAGCCCGACTCGGCGGAGCTGTTGGCGCTGCGCGGTTGGTGCTGGTACTGGTCCGACGACGAGGACAGTGCGTTGGCAGACTTTGAAGATGCACTGAAGGAGAATCGACGTTTGGCTGATGGGCACTTCGGCGTCGGCTGCGTCCACTACGATCGCGGGGACTATGGCGACGCAATTTCCGCTCTGACAAATGCCATTCGCAACGATCCGGAAGAGGTTCAGTACCGTGTCATTCGTGGTGATGCGTACTGGAACCATGATGATTTGGAGTCGGCCAAGGAAGACTATGAATACGTGCTGCGCGGCCATTCGGAGATGTCCAATGTCCGCCGTGCTCTCGCGATGGTTGAGATCGACTTGGGCAACTATCAGGTGGGCATCGAGGGGTTGGATCGCGTGGTGGAAGACTACGACGAAGATCCCCAGCTCTACTACTACAGCGGTTGGGCTCAGTCACAACTGCGCAACTACGACGACGCCGTCAAGCTGTTTGCCGCCGCGTTGCACTTTGACGAGGACTACCCAGAGGCGCATTCCGCATTGGGGGAGACGCTTTGCGAACTGGGACGCCCGGCCGACGCCTTGGTGCACACGACCAAGGCGATCAGCTTGTACGATCAGCCGAATGCCTACCTGAACCATTACCACGGACGTGCTCTGTATGAGAACGGTCACCATGCCGAAGGACTGAAGTTCATGAAGCGTGCGACCGAACAGTCACCGAACAGCGACTACTTCCGCGACCAGTATCAAGAGTTTGCGTCACAGCCCGCTTCTCAGGCAAGTCCATCCGCGAACGAGTCGGCAGCCCAGAATGTGACGTTCTCCGATCGCCTCGTTACCCAGCGAGAGATCGTCGGCAACTGGTACGCCAACATTCAAGAAGGAGGCAACAGCGTCGACATGCATGTGGAGTTCCTTCGCAATGGGCGGTTCAAGGCACTCACTATCGTGCTGGAAGACGGTGAACGCGTGACGTCGCGCAGCGAAGGAGCCTATCAGGTCAATGCCGATTCCAGCATGATTCTGTGGCCGGATGACGAACCAGGAAAGCGTATGAACCGGGAACTCCGTTGGGCGGGCAAACGCCTGGGGATGACCGATGATCAGATCGATTTCTGGATCCTGTTTGATCGAACGTCTAAAGGCTGAGGAACCGAGGACGGGTCCTGGAGGGATACTGACAGAAATTGTGAGCGGGAGGCAGACAGAAAGATCGGGGACAAAGAAATGGAGGAGGCGTGGGGAAAGAACGTATTGGCGCCCTACTTCTGGCTAATCGATAACAGCTAATCGCCAAAAGCTTTCTTCTCCCGCTGACCGCTTTTCAAGACCCCATGATCTGGCGGTAACTCCACATGCAAACGGCAACCGCCAGAGCGATCAGTCCGCAGGTGTAGATCGTGTTGAGAATGGCCCACAGGATGCGCTCGGTCTGCGTGAACTGTTTGTTCATCCACAGCAAAGGCAGACCCAGAAACCCGGTCACGCCGAATAGGATGCCCAGCACGACCAGCTTGTTTTGCGCCATCTCCATCAGGCTGGAGCCGCTGTCTGACGGCGTGGTTCCGATCGCGTGATCGGTTGGAGGCTTAGCAAAGGGAGCGGACTGGCCGCTGTCGATCGGTGACGGGCCGCCAGATTCCGGGGAGCGTGAACTCATTGCGATGATCCGGTACGAGACGTGCTTGCCCGGGGTACTTCCGATCGTTCTCTCACGTCTTGCTGCGATTGTGACAAACGGTCTTGGGCCCTGGCAACCAAGGGAGCCAAGTTGGCGTTGGTTGCATAAAGATCGACCACCGAGTACCAAATCTTGCGAGCCAACACGACGTCGCCATCGGCTAACGCCTGTTCGGCTTGCTCCAGTTTGGCTTCGATGATCCGGTACGCTTCATCTTGCGTGTTGTCGGACGATTCGATGACACTGATTTGCCGACGCGCGAGATTGACGAATGGCCGGTAGTCGTCCTCACCATCCAGCAGCGTCACCATACTGCGGTACTTGTCCAAGGCCGTTGCCTTGTCGCCAAAGCGTTCATAGTCAAGCGCCTCGGCGTACAAGCGTTCTGCCTCGTTCTTTAGTTTCAGATTGTTCTTCAGTTTGATGGTCAGAGCATGTTCCGCTTCAATCATCAAGATTTGGTCAATCTGTTCGGCGGCCCACTCGGCGTGTTCTCCTTCGGGATACTTGCGGAGCATCGGTTCCAGGTAGCTGATTCGCGCCTGAGTCATCGCGGATCGGGTTTGTTGTTCGATCATCGCTTCGGCCCGCGACCTCATGCCGTCTTCGTTCAACGGCCATGCGAAATAGGCGATCACGCTCAGCAAGGCGACCAACGCGATGACCAAAAACCATGAGTTTTCGTACCACTCCGATGCATCGACGGGTTGTTTGGTTTCCTTTTGGGCGGCTTCAATCAGGTCTCGACCAAGCAGGCTGCGGGCTTCATCGCGGTCCTTTTGGTCGGTCACCGACAGCGGGCTGAATCCGGACGACGCATGTTCCGCGACGCCGCTACGCGACATCGATCGTTTCCGGACTTCCGCCAGAGCCAGCTTGACGGCCCCGGCGCCGTACGGTCTTGCTTCGGGTGCTTTTTCCAGCAACTGCATGACCAACTTGTCCAGCCACACGGGACAGTCCAGGATGATCTTGGCCGGCGCCACTGGCGTCTGAAACTTCAGATTGCCCATCACTTCTTCAACCGTGTTTCCGTCGATCGGCGGGCTTCCTGTGATTGCCAAGTAAAGGATCGCACCCAAAGCGTAGAGGTCGGATGCAGGCGTGAGGGAGGTCGTGTCGGCTGCCGCCTCCGGCGACATTATCCGCAGTTCGGCCGCGGTGGGCGGACGATTGCTTTGGAAAGCAGAACCGAAACGCGACGTGCGCACGTCGATCAGGACGGGGCTGAGCCCGGCGATCATGATCTTGTCGGGCTGCAGCATGCCGTACACCACGTCGTTTTGGTGCAGGTAGTCGAGTGCCTCGATCAATGGCTCGGCGAGCTCCAGAACGTTTTCCCACGGCAATCGAGTGCGGCGATCGACCTGGGACGCCAACGTTTCGCCGTCGATCAATTCGTAAGCCAAATAGGCATCGCCCGCTTCAAAACCACCTCCGTAGCAACGGGCGATCGCCGGATGCTGAAGCTGCTTGAGCGCGGTCCACTCGGCGGCAAACTGTTCACGCGATTCGGGAGTCCCTCCGAACGGGACCGAAAACACCTTGACTGCCAACGACTGCTTTTGCTGGACGTGGATGGCTCGCCAAACCGAACCCTGAGACGGCTGATCGCCCAGTTTCGATTCAATCGCGAGCGGTCCAAGTCGGCTGCGGGGCATTTTGGGCGTGGGGCATCATGGAAGTGCAAAGAATGAAGTATAGACAGCCACCTGTCCGCTCACGGATGCACTACGCATCGATACGCCTTTTTAGCTGATCGAAAAACGAGGCTTTGCCAGCTGCGTAAGCATTTGGGTCACCTTCGGTCTGCTTCCACATGTCGACCTTGGCCTGTTCGAAATCGATGGCGACCTCCGGGTGGCTCCGCAGCCAGTCTCTTATCGCAATCGCGGATCTCCAAACGGGCGAATTGACCTCGGTCAACACCACCCGGTGAGTGGGGCTGCCGAAGCGGGGTTTGATCAACACGATCCCATCGCTGGGCCAGGCCGACTCATCAACCGTTGCCAACCGGCGATAGTTGAGTCCCTCGATCATGTTGGCCGATTCGTCCAGCCCCTCGCGGTCTTCGACACCGGCCAGAACATCGATGATCGGACGAGCGATCAGGCCAGAAATCGCTGTCGACCCGATGTGTTCCACCGACGTGACCCAGCCCATGCAGGACTGCAGCACACCACTACGTGTCTGCTGAAACTCTTGCCGCCAACGCGGGTCATAGTGCATCAGGTGAATCAACGGTGCTGATTCGCCTGAATCAAAATCGCTCATGTCGATCCGCCTCAACACCCACGGGGCAAAAAAAGAACCGGGCAAGCCAGCAAGCTTACCCGGTTCAGTGTGTGTTGGGCGGCAAGGGTCACCGCCAACCGTTCGCAATCAGTTGCCGGCCACCATGGCCAAGCGAACGGATTCCATCTCTTCGATAATCGAAGCGACGTAGGCTGCATCCGCTTGACACATGCGATTGCGGGGAACGGTGCAGGTACGGCCGTTGTCTTTGAGCAGCCGCACGTAGCCGTCGCCCAGTTCCACCAATCGTCCATTGACGCGGTAGGTGCCGGTATTGTCGATCCAAGTTCGCACGTGGGTTTGCGCCAACGGGTCGGACACCATGGGCGTGCGTTTGGCCACCACCTGGACGGCAATCGTCTCGGCCGCTTGGGGAGCAGCGGCTTCGATCGTCATCTCGGCTTCATCCGAAAGAGTCTCAGTGGGTTCGATCGCGCTGAACAGATCGGAGATCTCCTCGGAGAACTGTTCGTCGGACGAGTTGTCTTGAGGCTGTCCGAACAGGCTTTCCAAATCGTCAACTGGGGCTGCGTCATCTTCGGCCGGAGGATCACCAAA
>JBCCUO010000209.1:0-6602 GCA_039196805.1 Planctomycetota bacterium
ATCCAAGGAAGCTGGACCGTAGAGCAATATCTATCGCTGGACATCGGGAGATTAGTCGAATTCGACAGCGGGAAACTGGAGTTCTTGCCGATGCCAACGGAGCTGCACCAAGCAATCGCATTGTTTCTCTATATGCGGCTGCGTGAGCGCATCGAACCCAAGCAATTGGGGGTCGTCTTTGTTGCTCCGCTCCGGGTCCGTGTTTCCGCAGATCGTTTGCGTGAACCCGATGTCTTGTTCATGTTCAGCAGGAACCGTGCACGGAGATCCAATTCGTACTGGGATGGTGCCGACCTGGTCATGGAGATCGTCAGCGCGGATGATCCCAATCGAGACTTGGTTGTCAAGCGTCGCGAATATGCGGAGGCCGGGATTCCCGAATACTGGATTGTCGATCCCCGCGATCGAAGCATCCTGGTGCTTGGACTGGATGAAGCGTCCGGTCGGTACTGTGAGGCAGACCGCTGCCGAGACGGTGAGACGGCACGTTCCGAGCTGATCGAGGGCTTTGAAGTCTCCGTCACGGAAGTGTTCAATCGCCCTGAAGTGATGCAGTAAGGTCTTCCCGTTGTGGATCGCGGCAATGCGTGAACGGCCAACTGCGGAGCTATCGCTGATAACGTGCCAGGTGATCCACAAAAGTGGCGTGCTGCGGCGATGCGAGTCCCTGACGCAGAGTCTCCAGCACCGCCACGCGGTTGATCGCCACGGCTGCGGCGACGTTCAACCAAAAGCCCGGTAGCACGTTGCTGCGGTACACCCCGTCATCGTCTGGCGGAGTCAGAACCAGTTGGTCGTCTCGAAGTCGGTACCACTCAATCAATCCGAGCCCGATACGCCAAACCGCATACTCAGCAACGCCGTGCAGCTCGTAAACGCGGCGTTTGATGCCGCGATCGACGGCGTCGGTTGCGTGCGAAACCTCGACCAGCAGTTCAGGTCCGCCGACAAGGTAGCCGTCGTCGTCAATGCGGGTGCGGCCGCCGCACTCCGCAACGATGAATGCCGACACGTCCGGTTGAGGTTCGTTGGCTTCGTCCAACCGGGCTGTCGCATCGGCGGCCGTATCTGTACCGGGCGTCTCGCTACAGTACTCGTTCAGTAGCCCAGCGATCAGTCCCTGGCATCGACCATGTTCGACGCGCACGGCGGCGGCCATATGAACCACTCCCTCGATCAACTCGGTTTTGTAGCGGTCTGAGGTGACGGAGTCACGCCGTCGAAACTCCGTCGCATTCATCCGGTCGCCCGGTTCTAGGGCGGCTAGCTTGAAGGACGACGTTGATGCAGACATCAGAGTTTTCCCTCGAAATGGGTTCGACAACCACCCTACGGAAAGATCATCCAAGGAATCGTGTTAGGTGGCCGTTTGCTCACGCGTAAGTCGCGAACAGTTTTGCGTTCACGGAACGAAAACTGCGTAGGTTGATTGGTCTCTCGCTCCGAATTCCTAACCACACTCAATGCTCACACCGCATTATGACCTCGGAACACCGAACCGCAACGTCTTCATCCGGCCGGATCGCGAGGTGACTCAGCGCCATTGGCGCCCAGTCGGCTTCGATGCCGCCCAGCTGGCCGACTCGTCCTAGTTGGCGAAGCAGGTCGCTTGCCGACAGATAACGCTGATCGGGTGTCTTTTGAAGTAGCTTCATCACCACGTCGCTGAACCGTTCGTCTAGTCCCATTTGAAACTCGACCGGTGGCTTGGGTGGCTCGCCCCTCAGCTTGTCGATCAAGTCGACGATTCCAATGGCGTCGTACGGTGGCCTGCCCGTTAAGAGAGCGTAGAGTGTCGCTCCGAGACTGTATTGGTCCGATCGCTCTTCCTGAATCGTTGCGTCCAAAATGCGCTCCGGTGCAATGTAACTTAACTCCCCCACGATGTCTCCCGGGCGAGTCAACTGCGCAGCGTCGGTCTGATCCAATGCCTTGGCGAAAACCAGATCGGTTAACAGGTAGTCCATGCCATGCTGACGACGGAGTACGTTGGAAGGGGTCACGTTCCGGTGCGTGATCTGGTGCTTATTGGCTTCTTGGAGTGCGCGGGCGATGTGGACCGCCACCCGCCAAGCTTCCTTCCAATCCAACATGCCGCTGACCCCGATCTGTTCGATCACTTCGCGGACGCGGATGCCATCCACCCACTCCATTGCCGCCCAGCAGTAGGGACCTTGCCTTCCCGCTTTGTAAAGCCGCACGACGTTGGGATGCCGGATGGGGAGCACTGTTCGCATGGCACGAATGAACCGATCACGCTGCGTCTCGGTCGTCGCCATCGCCGGTTTGAGGACCTTGAGCGCAACCACCCGGTCGCGACGCGTGTCGTAGGCTTTGAATATCACGCTGCTGCGTCCACTGGCAACGAACGCATCGACGCGAAACCGGTGCAAGGTTTGGCCAAGCAAGTCTTTCAGCGGCGGCGGTTTTGATGCAGCCGGTCGACGGGTATCCGCTGACGCCAGGCCCATGGCGGTAGCAGCATCGAGCGGACTTGACTGCTCCAGCCTCAACCGCGTGTCGCCCATGCAGACCTCACTTCCTCCATCCAGTTTCGTGTTGCCAACCACCGAACGTCCATCCAGACGTATCCCGCCGGAGCCACCTCGATCAATCAAACACCAGTGTCCGTCATCGTGACGAATCTCGCAGTGAACACGACTGATCTTGGGGTCACGAATTCGCGTGTCGCTATCACTGCCACGCCCCACGACCAATGGCCTATCAGGTGTCAACTCAAACTGACGTCCCTTGTCGGGGCCGTCAATGATCGACAGTGTCCAATGCGGTCCCATTCTGGTCCTCTCCGGTCGAATCATTCGAATCAGTGATCAGCGTGTCGCGGATACCGAACAGGTCACGCTGGAAGTCGGTGAGCGGAACACGTACGGTCGCCTGAGCCGCATCGATCACGTCGGTCAATTGCGTGAAGTCGTTCGCCTGGTCGTAGCGAGCGTCGGCTTGGTTGACCGTCTCGGCAGCCGAAGTGTCGATGCTGTCAATCGCTCCCTGCAGGAGTCCGAGCAGGCGGTCTGGAGGATCGATTGCCTGGTGATCGGCTAAGGTTGCCGCCTGGATGGCGACTTGGACGGCGGCATCCGTCTGGCCCTGCTCGATGAGTCGTTCCGCTGAGTTCGTTAGGCGGGTGATCTCGTATGTGGCAATTGCCCTGGCCTGGCCTGCCTGGGAAACATCGTTTCGATTGGCGACCACAATGCGTGCCGCGTCTCTTCGCTCTTGGTCCAACTGTTCTTGTAGCTGTGCGAGTTGCGAACGCGTGTGCAGCAGCGATCCCAGCAATGCCATGGCCACGATCACCAGCAAACTAGCCGCAGTGCCCGAAACACTGGCCAGCAGCACGTGTTTACGCAACGCGTGTCGGGCGCGCTGCCATGCGCCGGGTGGTCGGGCTTGAATCGGTTCGCCGTGACGGAAACGCTTCAAGTCATCGGCAAGCTGGCTGGCACTTGCGTACCGATCCTTCGCTTGCTTTGCCAAGCACTTCATCACGATCACAACCAGGTCGCCTGGCACATCTGGACTGAGAAGATGCGGCGGAATCGGGTCACGAGTGATCACTTGAGAAACGACATCGATCGGATTGGCCGCCTGGAACGGCGGTCGACCGGTCAACATGGCGTACAGCACCGCGCCGATCGAATAGACATCAGACGTCGGCGAGACTTCTTCGCCCGATCCTCCGGCCTGCTCCGGCGACATGTAGTGAGGCGTTCCGACTAGCTGGCCCACCGTCGTCATCTCAGAGGCCGAGTGCATTCGTTTGCAGACGCCAAAGTCTGTGATTCGCGGATTACCGTTGCCATCGATCAGGATGTTGGCGGGCTTGAGATCGCGATGGATGACACCGGTTTGGTGAGCGTAGCTGATTGCACCTGCGATTTGCTCAGCCAGCTTTGCCGCATCGACGGGATCGATCGGCCCGTCGGCTAACTTGGCCGCCAAACTTGGGCCATCAACCAATGCCATCGTAAAATAGGGGAAGCTACCAAACCGACCGATGTCATAAACGGGAACGATCCCGGGGTGGTCCAGTGATGCGGCTGCTTCTGCTTCGACCTGGAATCGCTGCATCGCCTCGTCACTGGCGGAGTCCGCATCCAATACCATCTTCAAAGCGACAATTCGATCTAGCTGTTGATGCTTGGCCTGAAAGACAACGCCCATCGCTCCTCGAGCGATCTCGCAAACGATTTCATAGCCATCAATGCGTGTGCCCGGACCAGGCGGCGACTTCGCTGACCCCGCGGATTGTTCCACGGTCGTTTTTTTGCCTGCCAGAGCATTCGGCTGGGCTGTGGGGGCATCAAGTAGTTCACTGTCACCCGGAGAGGCATCCGTCATGGGTCGTGTCGGCGCGAGGCAAAGGGGGCAAAGGACACGCCAAGAAGCTGACCGACCGGGCCTATCTTGGAAACGTCCGCCTGATAAATTTCCAATGAAGAACGCGGAAGACGATGCCCTCTTCCCAAACAAGCCATTCGCTCGACCATGCCCTCGTAATCTGCATTACCACCCTTGAACGACTCAACGTTTGAATTGATCGCCACCTGCGCCTTCGGATTGGAAGCGATCGTGCGACGCGAGTTGGAGGGGCTCGGTTACGAAGCCAAGATCGAATCCTCCGGTCGCGTTGTCTTCCAAGGTGATTGGACCGCGATCGCCAAGGCGAACTTGTGGCTACGGACGGCGGATCGTGTCTTGATTCGAGTGGCTCGTTTCTTTGCCGCCGACTTTGATGCGCTATACGAGAACACACGTCATCTCAATTGGGCACAACACCTGCCCGCTGACGCGTCATTTCCGGTCACCGGCCGATCGATCAAGTCGACGCTGTCCAGCGTGCCTGCCTGTCAGCGGAGCGTGAAGAAAGCGATCGTTGAGGCACTTCTACGCGACCATTCGGCAACGACGCTGCCCGAGTCCGGAGCGGAGTTCAAGGTCGATGTGGCCCTGCTGGACGATGTGGTCAGCCTGACGATCGACACAACGGGGCGGAGTCTGCACCGCCGCGGATACCGCACGCATATCTCATCCGCTCCGCTGAAGGAAACGCTCGCGTCGGCCATGGTGATGTTGAGTTATTGGAAACGTGACCGCCCGCTGCTGGATCCGTTCTGTGGAAGCGGCACGATCGCGATCGAGGCCGCGCGAATCGGACGCAACCTTGCACCGGGGTTGGATCGTGACTTCGCGTGCCAAGCTTGGCCCCAGTTTCCTAGCGACCAGATGCAGACTCTGCGCGATCAAGCCCGCCGGGAAGCATTGCCAGCGCTGGAAGAGCGAATCGTGGGCACCGATATCGATGCGGGTGTGCTGCGAGCCGCGAGGGAGAACGCTGAGCGGGCCAATGTGGCGGAGGATATCCATTTCGAACCCCGATCGTTCGATCAGCTGAGCAGCCGCCGGCGCTTTGGCTGTTTGATCGCCAACCCGCCATACGGCGAACGGATCAGCGCTTGGGGGGATGAACGACGAGACCTGGATCGGCTGTACGAGTCGATGCCGGAAGTGCTGTCACGATTACCCACATGGTCCCATTACATTTTGACGGCCTACCGAGGGTTCGAGTCCACATTGGGTCGTCAGGCGGATCGTAGGCGGAAGCTGTACAACGGCCGGATTGAATGCACGTACTATCAGTTTCATGGCCCCAAGCCGGTCACCACGCCGGCTCCGATGCAAGAAACGGATCAATCCGCAAAAGAATCGCCTGAAGCGTCTGCGGTCTCCGTCAAGCCCTACGTGCACGCTTTGGGACCGGCAGCATTTGGCCAGCTGGACGCGAAAGCGGACGAGCAGGCAGAGTTGTTTCAGCGTCGGCTGGTCAAGCGTGCGCGGCACCTGCGCCGCTGGCCCACGCGACGTGGCATCACCTGCTATCGCCTGTACGAGCGAGATGTGCCCGAGATACCGCTGGTGGTCGATCGCTACGAAGATCACTTGCATTTGACCGAGTACGAACGTCCCCACGAGCGGACTCCGGCACAACACGCGAAGTGGCTGCAAAAGATGGCTGACGCGGCAGCAGAGGTCCTTGACGTTCCAAAGCAGAACGTCTTCCTAAAGACCAGACAGCGTCAGCGGGGGACGCGCCAGCACGAACGCCTCTCCGACCTGGCGGCCTTGGTGACTGTCCAGGAAGGTGGGCTGAAGTTTCAGGTCAACCTCTCCGACTACGTGGACACGGGGCTTTTCCTTGATCACCGACTGACTCGCCAAATGGCGCATGACCTTGCGGCGGGTAAACGTTTTCTGAATCTGTTCGCCTACACCGGCGCCTTCACGGTCTATGCCGCTGCGGGCGGCGCCGAGCAAACGACCAGCGTCGACCTGTCTCGAAACTACCTGGATTGGGCTCGACAAAACATGAAGCTGAATGGCTTCACCGGTCCGGAGCACGGCTACCACGTCGGTGACGTCACCCAATTCGTTCGTCAGCACACTCCCGGCCAGCACTACGACCTGGTCGTCTTGGATCCGCCGACTTTCTCCAACAGCAAACGGACGGAATTGGATTGGGAAGTGCAGCGCGATGCCATTCCTTTGCTTAACGACTTGATGCCCTTGGTCAAGGACGGCGG
>JBCCUO010000210.1:0-6593 GCA_039196805.1 Planctomycetota bacterium
ATTGCTAAGAATCAAGACTCCCTTCGTGTCGTCGTGGTGGGCGGTGGGCTCGCCGGCCTGTCGTCGGCTTGCGTTCTGGCAGCGCGTGGACATCAGGTCACGCTGATGGACAAGAATGATTGGGTCGGTGGCAAAGCAGCGATTCACGCCGCGGAGGGCTACCGATTCGACATGGGGCCAACCATCCTGACGTTGCCGAGTGTCCTGAAACGTGTGTTCGCCGAAGCGGACCGCAAGATGGAAGACTATTTGGATCTGGTCGCCCTAGATCCCCAGTGGCGATGCTTCTTCGAAGGCACCGGCAAGGCCGGACAGCTTGACGCCGACAACACGGTGTTGGACCTGGTCGCCGATGTCGAAGCCATGAAGTCGAACTTGCGCGAATTCACCTCGGGGGAAACCAGCAGCGACGGCTACGACCGCTTCATCCAACTAAGCGAGCAGCTTCACGGCGTCACGGATCGATTCTTCTTCTGGAAAAGCGTCGGCGGCATACGAGACACGATGGACGTGGGCGGCACGTTCTCGCCTGCGGTGCTGAAAGACGTCCTCTCCCTGCGGATGGGTAAGAGTGTCGCTTCAATCGTTCGCTCGCATGTTCCCGACACGCGGGTCGCGCAGATGATGGACCACTTCACGCAGTACGTCGGTTCGTCGCCTTACGCTTCACCCGCCGTGCTCTGCAGCATCGCCCACATGCAAACGCAGGAAGGCATTTGGTATCCCATCGGTGGCACGCGAGCTGTTCCTGAGGCGCTTGCGAAGTTGGCTGAGGAACTGGGCGTTGACATTCAGCCGGGCGTCGATGTGATGCGGATCCAAACCGAGGGAGGGCGAGCGACCGGCGTGGTGACCGCGGGCGGCGAGACGGTTGCCTGCGATGCGGTGGTCAGCAATTGCGACGCCGTGCGCACGTATCGCGAGCTGTTGGATGGAACGACCGAGTCAAAACGGTTTGAGAAAAGGAACAAGCATGAACCCGCGTGCAGTGGCGTGGTTCTCTACCTGGGGCTGAACCGCAAGTTTGATCAGTTGCTCCACCACAACTTCGTCTTCTCCCGCGACCCTGAGGAAGAATTCGACTACATCTATCGCCAAGGCCAGCCGGCTCCCGATCCGACCGCCTATGTCTGTGCGCCCACGATCAGCGAACCAGCTGTTGCACCAGATGGCGGGGAAGCATTGTACATTTTAGTCCACACACCCTACCTGCGTCCGGGGCATGACTGGAAGAAGATGCTGCCCGAGTATCGCGATGTGATCCTTGACAAACTGGAACGGACTGCCGGGATGGATGGCCTACGTGATTCGATCAGTTACGAGGCGTCACTGACGCCCGAGGGCATTCACAATCGGTACCGCGTGCTCAACGGAGCGATCTACGGGCTAGCCAGTCACGGCAAATACCTGGGGGCATTCAAGCCGGCCAATCGCCGCCGCGACGTTCAAGGACTGTACTTGGCCGGTGGCGCAGCCCACCCAGGCCCAGGAATGCCGATGGTGCTGATGAGCGGCTGGATCGCAGCCGATTCGCTCGACTCCGACGCTCAAGCCGGCAAACTAGCTGGGGTAACCCGTTGAGAGGCATCCGCCAGAACACGGAATGCGACTGCATGAGTCTCCTTCATCTATCTGCACGGCACTCTTCGCTCAATTCATCGACGGACGGTTTTCTTTAGCCTTAGGGCGGCAGATCTGTGCCGGTGGTGTCCGTCACCCGTCGTGAAGGCCGAGTCCATTCAACCCCGCAGGGCGACACATCCCGCTTGATGTGTCGTCCTCGGGTCTGATGTTCAGTCGTGTCCGGAATCCCGTGGATTACGCCGTCGGAAAACGTGTGTCGCCCTAAGGGCTGGAAGGTCACGCTACTCGAACGTCACGTGTCTGTCGCCGTCGAAGCCATGGCACGCTGCGACCGGAGAAACGCCTTCACGTCATTGGAGAGGGTGATCGCATACAGGTAGTACGCGTAACTCGCGACGTTTCCAATGAGTGACACACGAGTCAGCCACTGCAACTCAGGCATCAGAAATAGCAGGGCGGCGAAAGATAGTGCGGCCACGGACAAGAGCACCAAAGCGATCCTTCTGCCAAGCGCAGATCCGTTGTAGACACTCCTGCAAAGCCAAAACGTAAGGAACAGTCGCATGATCTGAGTCGGGAGCTTGACCGGACCAAACACCAGGTTGTACTGAATGATCGTGAACAGCGTTATGCTCAGCACACCGATCGACGCGGAAAGCAACGTACTCCTCCCGTCGTCAATCGACTCTTGAGCGTCGTTCGACGGCTCGAACTCAGGAAAACTCATTGCGTCAGCTGTTCTACCGTTCAATCGTTAACAGGAAATGGGGCAGTCCAAGTTAGCACGGGTTGAGCGGTCGACAATGTGTCGTCACTCAATCTGTGACGCCGCCGAATTCCAGAACCGCGAAGCGGTCGCACGAGCCGCCAACAGCAGCGGTAGGCGTAGAAATCGCTACGACTACTGAGTGCGGTATCTTAGCATGGACCTCTGCCTTGCGACGTCGTCTGTCGATCCGATTCACTGCGGCTTCGCAACGTTTCCGCACGGAACTTGTCGCGTTCCCGAGTCAATCTCTTTCGCGAGGCGATCCCGAACCACCCGGCAAGCGCTGGCTTTCCAAAACGACACAACCAGATCATCCCAAGTAGCACGAAGACGACTGAGTGAACACCAAGAACCAGCCCATCCGACTTTAGACTCGCTTCAGAGTGGATGATCGACGCCAAACAGATAACCGCGGTCAGCGAAGACAAGGAACTCGCGAGCGTGGAGTTCCCCAGCCTTATGCTGCGATGACAAGTTTGGCATTGCGAAAACGGCAGCATGAGCCGACGACGGTTGAGGGGAGCGTCACATACGGGGCAGCGTGTCCGAGTGTTGGACTGGCTCGTCACCGGTAGCGATGAAGGCGGCGAGTATGGGTTCATCGGTCCTCGTGCACAGCTCAGCGCAGCGTTGCTCGTACTCAGTGAAACGGTACTCGTACGTCGACAATCACGGTACACGGCCTGCGTGTGCTTCCCCGACCAGATTTCTTGTTTCGCACGTCGTCTACTTAACTCTCACGGGAGCGTCCAATTCGACGCTGCTCTTCGGCACTGGGGATGAGATTGCCAGTGTTAGCGTTGCTACCCTCGCTTGGGACGCGGAACCTTGGTCCGGCCGCCGCCCGACTTGCCTTTCTTGCGACCTCGGCCGCGTTGAGACTTTGGCCCCCGGCTCGACTTTTCGATCTCGACGTCCGCCAGCGGCTTGCCGATACTCTCCTTCAATTGCATGACGCGATCCCGAAGCGCGGCCGCGCGTTCAAACTCCAGGTTCTCGGCCGCCGCCAACATCTCGCGTTCCAGCTCCTCAACGTACTCGATCGTGATGTACGTGACGTCACTCTCTTCGCGGGCCGCCGCCGTGTTTTCGCGGCGTTTGGCAGCTTCGGTCTCAATCCCCTTGCGAATCGTCTTGCGAACGGTCTCCGGTGTGATGCCGTGTTCTTCGTTGTACTTTTGTTGGATGTCGCGTCGCCGCTGAGTCTCGTCGATCGCCAGCCTCATCGAATCGGTCACCTTGTCGGCATACAAGATGACCTTGGAATTCGCATTCCGTGCGGCTCGGCCGATGGTTTGGATCAGGCTGGTCTCGCTTCGCAAAAAGCCCTCTTTGTCTGCGTCCAAGACGGCCACGAGCGAGACTTCCGGCAAATCAAGTCCTTCACGCAGCAGGTTGACGCCGACCAGGCAATCGAACGCGCCGCTGCGGAGTTCTTGCAGCAGATCGACGCGTTCAAACGCATCCAATTCGCTGTGCAGCCAGCGGCAACGAACGTTTTGTTCCTGCAAGTAGGTCGAGAGGTCTTCGGCGAGTCGCTTAGTCAGCGCCGTGACCAGAACTCGTTCGTCCTTTTCGGCCCGGATCCGAACCTGCTCCAGCAGGTGATTGACCTGACCCCGCGCCGAAACGACTTCCACCTCTGGGTCCAACAAGCCCGTGGGACGAATGATCTGTTCAACGACCTCGCCTTGGGTGCGCTGCAACTCGTAGTCGCTGGGCGTCGCGCTGACAAAACAGATCTGTCCCGTTCTCGACTCCCACTCCTCAAACTTCAGCGGTCGATTGTCGAGCGCGCTGGGCAGGCGGAATCCATGATCGACCAACGTGATCTTGCGACTTCGGTCGCCGGCATACATAGCGCGAACCTGTGGCGTCGTCACATGAGACTCATCCACGAATGTGACAAAGTCCTTGGGGAAGAAGTCGTAGAGCGTATCGGGTGTCGCTCCAGGTTTTTTACCGGAAAGCGGTCGCGAATAGTTTTCGATCCCGGGGCAATGACCCACCTCGGCTAACATCTCCAGGTCAAATTTGGTGCGAGCCGATAGTCGCTGAGCTTCCAGCAACTTGCCCTGTGACTGAAACGTCTCCAGCTGCTGCTTGAGTTCTTGGCGGATGACGTGAATCGCGCGCTGGATACGATCCTCGGGCATCACAAAATGCTTGGCCGGATAGATGTAGAGGTGATCGACTGTCTTGATCACTTCGCCCGAAACCGGTTTGATCAATGAGATCTGTTCAATCTCGTCGCCCCACATCTCAATGCGATACGCGAACTCTTCGTAGCTGGGCCAAAGCTCGATCGAGTCGCCTCGGACACGAAACTTGCCGCGTTCGAAAGCCATGTCGTTGCGTTCGTAGAGCACATCGACCATTCGCAAGAGCAGATGATCGCGGCGCGTGGTTTCACCTTTGTGGATTCCGACCACCAATTGCTTGTAGTCCTCCGGAGATCCCAGGCCGTAAATGCTACTGACCGAGGCGACAATCACGACGTCGCGGCGGCTGACCAATGAGCTGGTCGTGGCCAGTCTTAGGCGGTCAATCTCTTCATTGATGGATGCGTCTTTCTCGATGTAGACATCGCGCTGAGGAATATAGGCCTCGGGCTGGTAGTAGTCGTAGTAGCTGACGAAGTAGTGAACCGCATTGCGAGGAAAGAACTCCTTGAATTCGCTGTAGAGTTTGGCGGCCAAGGTCTTGTTGTGGCTCAGCACCAACGTCGGGCGGCCGATGTTGGCGATCACGTTCGCCATCGTGTACGTCTTGCCCGTGCCGGTCGCGCCCAGCAAAACCTGCGCGTGCTTGCCGGATTCGAATCCACGCGTCAGCGCCTCGATCGCAGCGGGCTGGTCGCCAGCCGGATCAAATGGCTGTTCCAATTCAAAGTTGGCGCGTGGCAGTTCGATATGAGGTTCGGTCGTGGTCGACATCCAGCAGGCTCCGTCAAGAGGCGTCACGTAAGCCGAATGGTAGCACGCGAACCATGATTTGGCGTGCGGTCAGGCGCCAGCGCGTAACGGACGACTGAGGAGGGAGACAGAAAAGGAGGGACAGAAAGATGAACAGAGTGGGGAGTGACGAGTGACGAGTGGGGAGTGGGGCCGCTCGCTGCTAACAGCTACTGATCGCTGACCGCTGATCGCTAAAAGCTGACCGCTGAAAACTCACGCCTTTTTCTTCAGCGTCATCAGATACTCGACCAGGTCGATCAGACCTTGTTGATCGGTCGTGTGGTGTAGATTCTCGGGCATGATCGACTTTTCGCTTTTCTTGAGCTCGACGATCTCGTCTTGCGGCACGGTACGATCTATGGCGTCCACCGTGCGGATGGTGACCTGATCAGCTGTTTCGCCGACCTTCAACCCACTGATCACCTGACCCGATTCGGTCAGCAAGATATAACTTTCGTAGTTGTGGCTGATGCCCGCGCTGGGCGCCAGGATCGACGTGAACATTGCCTCACGCGATAGCTTGCTTCCGATTTCGGAGAGGTTCGGGCCCACTTCCTTGCCGAAGTCATTGACGATGTGACAATTGCTGCACGTTCCCACCGATCGAAATAGTTTCATTCCGTTTTGAACATCACCAGGCATCTTGGCCAACTGGTCCAGAGGAGCGAGTGGCTTTCGATCCACCTGCTGCGGAAGGGGCAAGTACTCGGCCGCCTCACGGCGAAGCTTTAGGTTCGGTGACTGTGCCAGCACTCCGGCGGCGTAGGGTTTCGCGTCCGCGGGAAGCTTGCCTGCTTTGACGACATCGTTGATGAACCGCTCGGTCCAGTAAGAATTGCGGCAGACCCCCGACATGGCCCGGCAACGTGCTTCGAACGGATAGTCTTTGTCGGCCGCAATCTCCAGCAGCAGCGTATTGCCCTTCCCGTTGTTCGAAATCGCTACCATCCGGGTCAAACGGGTCGCCAAGGCTGGTTCGGCTCCCAAGATCAACTGCTTCACCCGCTCGTATCCGTCATTGGGCTCAAGCAGCAAGCTGACCGCGTCGACCGCCGCAGAATCATCTTGTGTGGTTAGCAGGACACGCTCGAAGGCTTTGCCGGCGCCGTCGGGACTGTACTTCTTCAGCAGCTTGAGATACTCCGACGTTCCTTCGACGCGGGCGATGTGCCGCTGGATTGCGGCCTGGACCTTGGGGTTTTCGAGTGGCCTGTCGTGGCTGATTCGTTCCAACGCTCGCACGACCAGCGCGTCGCGACGCGCCTGGGCCGCATCATCGGCGG